>WFOZ01000821.1 GCA_015487825.1 Planctomycetaceae bacterium | reverse complement strand
CTGCCAGATCCAGGCGGACTCTCCAGTCAAGCCGGTTGACTTCCAATGCTTTCCTGCAACTGGCTAAAGCTTCATCCAGTTTATTTTGTGCATTGTATAGCCATGCCTGATATCTCAAAATTCTGCAATCGCGAACCTGATCGATATCGAGCTTACTCAATAGCTGCTCTACCTTTTCGGTGTCACTATCAATCATGGCATGAAAAATTTCGTAAGCGTTTATTTCAACACTTTGAGGATACTTTTTCTTACATTTTTCCAACAGTGAAAAATCACCCGGGAGAACTTCTTCATTGTCGAATAATGCCTGAGATTTTCCCGGCTTGGTGCGGACAGAAAAAATAGCCTGAGCGATCTGTAACGATTCACAATCGGGTGTTTTTTTTAACCACTGTGTTGTCACCAGCAACCCGTCTGAGAAGTTCAGATTCGCTAATGAAAACAGATAGTAATAAGCTTCCTGTGGCTCGCACTGCAAGCGGACAGATTCGTGAAGTAGCTGCGAGAGTTTCTCTCTTTGCAGTGTCATGCTGTAGATGTATGTCAGCCGCTGTCTGGCAGAAGTTGTTAATGGGGCCAGTTCGAGAATTTTTAGATCATTCTCTTCTGCGGTAACAATATCTTTTAATTCGGATACCAGCAGGTCGCCGCGCATATCCAGAATTTTCAGAGCACGACGATCATCCAATGGAAACTGTGCCATCACATCAGCCAGTTCCTGCCATTTCTCCTGAGTCTGCAAGACATCTCCCAGAGCCAACCAGGCATCTCCGTTATTATTATCTACTTCTGTCCATTGTGTTGCCCAGTATTCTGCATTTTCCCATTCTTTATTATGATTGGCAATCTTATAGAGATCGCGATATTTATCCGGAAGCGAAGCGCGGTAACTATTGTAAGCCAGCAGGCTACCCACCAGGACGACCAACAGACCAACCAGCCGAGCCACCCGCCAAATCGGAAAATGACTCTGCTGAGCGTCATTTGTTCTCGACGAAAGGACTTCATCAGGTTGATCTTTAATAATCTTCATTCGATAACCATTACTAATAATTAAACAACACCACCGGCTTAGCCATGCCCTTGTACAATTCTAAGCGCACCACACGATCCTGACAGGTGGAACAGATGGTGGAACTTGAAATTATCACCAATAAACCTGATCCGACATAGTCTCAGCGATAGAGGTCTCTTTATGAAAACCTGCACAACTCGTGAAAAAAATCGTTAACTGAGCAGTGAATTCGAGCGGGTGATGGGATGAATTCAACATTTGAATTTATTGGGAATTATCAGATTTTTCTTTTTTTTCCAGAGAGGGCAGAGCCTGGACTTCACGAATCCAGACATTGCGGATGCGGATTGGATTACCATGATTCTGAATATGAATCGGCAACTTGTCTGCATGTTTTTCGTAACTGGGAGGGCTGGCCCAGAATGTATTCCCTTGTATTTCCACATGATTCTGAACAAGAACGCCATTATGCAAGACGGTAATATAAGCAGGTGATTTCAAGGAACCGGATTCGCAAAATCTTGGCGCAGTGAAAATGATATCGTAACTTTGCCATTCTCCCGGTTTTCTGCACGCATTCACCAACGGTGGATACTGTTTATAAATGGCTCCACACTGTCCATCGAAATAGGTTTTGTTTTCGTAGGAATCAAGGATCTGAAGTTCGTAACGGTTCATCAGGTAAACACCGCTGTTACCTCGTCCCTGCCCTTCACCTTTAACTTCAGCAGGAGCAGCCCACTCCAGGTGCAGTTGACAATCACCGAAACTCTGCTTAGTAGTAATTCCACCCTCACCACCGGCCTGAACATATCCATCCTGAACCGTCCAGCCTTTGCCGGCATCCCACTTTGAAAGATCTTTCCCGTCGAACAACACAATGGCATCACTTGGAGGTGTTGTAGAATCACCGGGATTGACAACGACCGGCTCAATCCACGCAATCCCACTTTTCCATTCTTTAAGAACCGCAGCTCCCAACAGACTGCAGCAAAGCAGTGTGAGGAAAGTGACAGACAATGTACGTAATTTATGTTTCATATTCGCTGATAATTTCTTTTCATAAGTGGTTAAAACAATCTGTAACGAGATGAAATTATGATACTCGCAACCATAAGCAAGGAGCAAGCAAAATTGTCAATTACAGCGCGGGATTAAAAATCTGTTGTTCAGTGGCTCACTGTTAATGTTAAAAAAACGAAAGGTTTTATCAGGAAGAAAAGTTTTTTTCTCCCGGCATGGTTACAATAGCTTCTGATAAATTGTGATACGACAAGTCGAAGGCGTTTGCATTCACGAGTCTGCTTGAACTAAATCAACCGATAAGCAATGGAAAAACTTCCTCATGAGCAAGAAGAAAAAAATTGATCGTCGTGATGCTCTTAAAGGAGCGGCTGCTTCAATCTATGCAGCTGGAATTCCCTGGAACTCTACTCTTGCAAAAAATATTACGGGAGGGCCTGCACCTGCAAAATCGAAATTGATTGAGCAGGAAAACCAGCGGGAAGGAACTCGTGACTGGCAGTTGACGAGAGTTCGAATCAACGAGGGCAACTACCGTACTTCATTGATTGAAGGGTATTGTTCGAAGCAATCAGTTGCAGCGGGAGATGAACTGACGATTCATGTCAGCACCAAACCTGCGAAGAAATTTTTGCTTGATATTTATCGCATGGGCTACTACGGCGGTGCCGGGGCCAGGCATATGAAACAAATAGGGCCGCTTCAGGGTAGCGTTCAACCAACTCCCGAAATGGGGCCGGCTCCCGGACGACTGCGTGAATGTAAATGGGATATCAGTACAAGCCTGAAGATTCCCGAAGACTGGCTCAGTGGTGTCTATCTCGGAAAATTAACAACAATTCCAGAATCGAAATCGCAGCCGTACTGGCAAAGTTATGTCATCTTCATTGTGCGGGATAATCGCCAGGCTGATGTGCTGTTTCAATGCAGCGACAACACCTGGCATGCGTACAATCGCTGGCCGGTTAATGAATCGCTTTATACGCATCCCGATGGGGCACATGCACCGGGAGTCTCGGTTAGTTTTGATCGTCCCTATGGAAAGTATAATCAGATTTTTGATGCCCCGCTTTCAGTTGGTTCCGGTGAGTTTCTGTTATGGGAATTTCCTTTAAGTTACTGGCTGGAAAAAAATGGCTACGATGTAACCTACGGCTCGAATTCTGATTGTATCACTCCTTCTTTTCTGACCAGATGTAAAACGTTTATCAGTGTCGGACACGATGAATACTGGGATGTCAGACAGTACCATGCGGTCGAAAAGGCGATTGAATCGGGAGTCAGTATTCTCTGGTTGTGCGGAAATTCAGTCTTTGTTGTCTCTCCGTTTTCCAGCAGTTCCAGTGGAAAACCGAAGCGGATTATCACGCGAACCGGAGCTTTCGGGCCAATGCGGGAAGATGAACTTGAATCGTATCGACAGTTATTTGCAGGTCTGCAGGGGACTGCTCCTGATGAACGGAAAATTATGGGAGTTCGCTCGGTTGTTCCGTTCAACGGGGGAGGAGACTGGACATGCACCAGACCAAATCACTGGTTTTTTGCGGGAACCGGCATGAAGCAGGGAGAAAGTATTCCCGGTCTGGTCGGCTGGGAACATCATGGTGAGCCAGATCCTGAAAGAGAGGGGCTTGAAGTTCTTGCAGAAGGAAAAATCTGGTCGGGAGGTACTCGGGAAGGTGATTATGCAGCAGTTATTTTCCCCGGCCCCAAAGAGAATATTGTGTTTAATGCCTCAACTATTTTCTGGGCACAAGGACTTTCTTCACCACCGGGGCATATGCCGGTCTGGTCACACTGGTCACGCCCGCACGGGCCCGATCCCCGTGTGCAACAAATGACACACAACCTGCTTCAACGATCGATTACCGGGAAGGTACAATAGTTGAAGTTTTTTTAGTCGTAGGGTGCGTCGTAGCGCACCAGCCTGTTCCTGTGGTGAAAAAGGTGCGTCACGGCGCACTCTACAAATTGTACCCATTAAAACAGGGAAGTTATTTCAGGACTATTCCTAACCCGGCGTAGCCGGAACCAAACAGGGGGTGT
>WFOZ01000820.1 GCA_015487825.1 Planctomycetaceae bacterium | reverse complement strand
GGGGAGCAGGTCACAATAATTTTGTCGAACGGAGCTTCATCAGGCCAACCTTTGAAGCCGTCGCCGATTCGTGGATGTATATTTTTGTAGCCGAGTCGTTTCAACGTTGCTTTGGCTCGCTTGCCTAACGGCTCTACAATTTCGATGGTGAAAACATCTTTCACCAACGGCGAAAGAACCGCAGCCTGGTATCCGCTGCCGGTTCCGATTTCCAGAACTTTATCTGTCGGTTGCGGATCGAGTATTTGTGTCATATAAGCGACAATAAACGGCGGGGAAATCGTTTGATTATGTCCTATTGAAAGAGCCTGGTCAGAATAAGCCCGCGGCCAGTTTGATGTCGGCACAAACATGTGCCGTTTGGTCTGACGCATCGACTTTAAGACCCGCTGGTTCGTAATCCCTTCCTTTTCGACGTATTCTTTAACCAGAAATAACCGTCGTAGTTCAAACGGATCGGCTGCATCAACAGCCCCATTCACTTGAATGGATGAAACCGTAACCAGAAGCAAGGCACATCGAATAAAAACGGACATTATTTATACACCTCAAGTCAAAAATTTGAACCTGACAGGATTTATTGCGTTGAATGAATTAACAAATCACTTTTATCAGATCAGGATTCTTGATGACACAGCAATCTGGGCCTAAAACGGTATCAAAACAGCAAAACGATTCGTCCGGAACTTTCGGAGATTATCAGAATTTGAACTCGGATCGTGTGCAGAAAACCATTCAGCAGTTGGAAAAGCGGATCGAGGAACGCTTTCCTCACGCCGGGCTGGCTCGTGTTTGCGGGGAGTTGCTCAAAATTTCCCGCGATGCCACACAAACCACCCTGGCCATTGCTCGGCCGATGTGGGGGCTGCGGTTATTCGTTTATCTGGTTATTACCGCGATACTCCTGATCTCTCTGCTGGTTGTCTGGGAGAGTCAATGGAACACCGGAAATATGTCGATAGCCGATGTGATTACGCTTTCTGAAGCCCTCTTTAACGATGTCATCCTCATCGGGGCAGCGATCCTGTTTCTGTTTACGATTGAAACACGAGTAAAAAGACGCCGGGCTTTAACCGCGATTCATCGCCTGCGCTCCATCGCACATATCATCGATATGCACCAGTTAACCAAAGACCCGGAAAAGTTCGTCACGCCCGCACAATTCCAAAATACCGCTTCTTCGCCAGAACGAAAATACACAAAATTTGAACTCGGTCGCTATCTCGATTACTGTTCGGAGATGCTATCCTTGATCGGGAAAGTTGGCGCCATGTATATTGAACACTTCCCGGATGGGCAGTCAGTCAGTTCCGTCAATGAACTGGAATCGCTGACAACAGGTTTGTCACGAAAAATCTGGCAAAAAATCATGATCCTCAATTCCGATGTCACCGAAAAATAATTAAATCGATAGAAACCACCAACATGATTTGGCAATGTTTACGAGGCGGCACCGTTTACGATCCTTCCCATGGGGTTGATGGTATCGTGCAGGATCTCTGGATTCGAGAGGGAAAAATTGTCGCTGCTCCCGAGGATGAATCTCAAGCAAAAATCGTCAATCACGATCTAGCCGGGCAAATTGTGATGCCGGGCGGAGTCGATATGCACTGTCATATTGCAGGACCAAAAGTGAATCGTGCGCGGGGCTTTCTGGCGGGGATGAAAGGGAATCGTCGAAAGCAAATTGCCTCAGCCGATTCTGCACCGGTTGTCCCGAATTGCATCGCGACTGGTCAGCTCTTTGCAGGGTTGGGATACACAACCGCAATTGATGCCGCTATTCCTGGCCTTTCTGCAAGGTTAGCACATCACGAATTTTCGTTGACGCCTTATCTTGATAAAGCATTCTTGACGCTGTTCGGAAATAATCATTACGTGCTGGATAAAATCCGCACCGGCGAGCAGGAAGCCGTTCGCGATTATTGCGGCTGGATGCTTCATTCGGTTCATGCGATGGGTGTGAAAATTGTCAATCCGGGCGGTGTTGAAAATTGGAAGCAGATCAGTCGAAAAACATTGCGGGAACTTGATGAACCTGTTTCCGAATTTGGAGTTTCGCCTCGTCAGATTGTCCATTCACTTGCAGCCGCGGTTGATGAATTACAACTTCCTCATGCGGTTCACATTCATTGCAACAATCTCGGCTTTCCCGGCAATTGGGAAACGACATTACATACGATGCAATCTTTAGAAGGGCATCGCGGGCATTTTGCTCATGTGCAGTTCAATAGTTATGCAGGCGACCCCGATGATCCTTCTTCGTTCGCTTCCGGCGTGGAAAATCTTGTGGAGTATGTTACTGCCCATCCGGAAATTACGGTTGATGTCGGACACGTCTGCCCTGGCGAAGCGATGACAATCACCGGCGATGCCCCGTTTGCCCAGCACTTGCAGCAATTAACAGGCAGCCGCTGGTACACATCGGATACCGAGCAGGAAGCAAGTTGCGGCATCATTCCGGGCGAATTCAAACCGTATCGAAATCTGGTGCATGCGACCCAATGGGCGATCGGCCTGGAATGGTATCTGCGAATGCCCAACCCCTGGCAAGTGGCGATGAGCAGCGATCACCCCAACGGAGGGGCATTCGTTAAAT
>WFOZ01000819.1 GCA_015487825.1 Planctomycetaceae bacterium | reverse complement strand
GATGATAACATCTGCACCGGAATCGATCGCTTTGCGATAGGCATTCAATCCGATAAAACGTCGCTCAATCGGAACATCAATTGCCGATTCGAACTCACTCTTTTTTTTTGTTCTGTTGTGGTCGCTATGACCTGCTGAAATAGCTTTCAGGCTTTTGTCGAGGCGATCACTAAATGCGTCCGCCATTGCCCAGAGTTTGACATGAGGCCCAACGGCAAGAGCCTGGGCAGCAGCTCCTGAGCCACGACCGCCACAACCTATGAGTGCAACCTTAATTTCTTCCGTGCCGCTGGCATGTGCTCCATAGGCAAGAGAAACCGGGACCAGCAGGCTCCCTGCTGTTATACTTGATGCCAGACATTCACGGCGAGTCAATTTTGAATCTTTCATGGACAAAATCTTTAGATAATCGTGGATGGAATATTGTCATAGAGGACAATTGGATCTGAATGTTGCCAGGTTATTATGATGTCAAAATAATGGTAACAAATCATACTGGTTCTGCAACCTCTTGAGAGTATGGTCAAGAAATAAATTGAAAATACCTGTTTTGTTCGAATGTCATTAAGTGAATATTTTGTTTTGATATGAACTGTTGCTTGACATATTTTGATACCGAAATAATAATCGGACAGTCTTGTTAGATTGTAGAGATCGCTTATGCCTGCGTCCCGAATCAGTTCGCGTTATGATATCGAAGCTTCTGTGATGCAGAAGTTACGTCTGGTCAAGAGCACCTCTCGTGTAGAGCTGGCTCGGCAGCTGTCGATCGCGCCATCTACTGTCGGAATTCATGTTGATCGTCTGGTTGAGTTAGGTTTTTTGCGTCAGGGACTTCGTAAGGAATCGGCTTCAGGGCGTCCTGCTACACTGGTTGAATTAAATCCTGAAGCAGGTCAGTTTATCGGGATCGATCTTGACTCCAGAGAAGTTCATGGTGTCAGCGTTGATTTTGCTCAGAGAGTGTTGAGGGATCGGACTGTTCCTGTTCGCTCGAACGAATCTGCCTCCAATGTATTGAAAATGATCGAATCGGTTATCGATGATGTTCGCGACCAGTCTCGGGAATTGCTGGGAATTGGTATTGGTGTACCGGGAACGGTAGATATCAAGCAGGGAATCGGGATTCATTATCAGTTTATTCGTGGTTGGAAAAATATTCCTTTGGCGAAACGTCTGCAGGATCGATATCTGGTTCCTGTTCATATTGAAAATAATATTCGTGCGATGGCTCTCGCAGAACGCTGGTTTGGTCAAGGTAAAGAAATCGCTAACTACATTTGCCTGGGGATTCGCAGCGGGATCGGGTCAGGGGTTATTCTGAATGGCGAACTCTTTCGGGGATCGCATCACTTTGCTGGAGAAATAGGAAGTTGGCCTTGCGCCATTGCTGGTGAAGAAAAGATTGCCTCTTTGGAGCGAGTTGCGTCTCTAAGTGCGATTCTTCATAAAATGACTGAGGGGGTAAGAGCGGGGAAATCGACATCACTCTGTTTGTTTAGAGGTCGTGTAACGGTCGATGCCATGCTTGAGGCTGTTTCACAAAACGATAAATTTTGTTGTGATATTCTCGAAAGTGCAGGGAAGCTGATTGGTCAGGTGATTGTTCAAATGGCTCTCATGCTTGACCCACAGAAGATTATTTTGGCGGGACCAATCACTAAAACTGGTGATGCGTTTCTATCGCCTTTGCGAAAAAACCTGACTAACCTGCTTCCTGCGATGCACGCCAAAGAGCCGGAAGTGAGTTATTCAGAACTGGGAGAACTTGTTGGTGCCCTGGGGGCAGCAGCGCTTTCTGTTCATGCCTGGCAACCATTGAAAAAAACTGAGTAGCATTCAGTTAAATATTTAGTTTCAAAACAATTTTTTATAACTTCAGGAAAGCATAAATGAGCATCGCAGCATTACCTCTTGATGAGGTTGAGTCAATGATTTCTTCCGTCCGTATTGATGGACAAAAAGAGTATGGAGAAACTGTTTTTCCTTATATTTACGCTTGTGACGCAAAACTGCCCGGCGTAGATGCCGTGGTTCCCTGGGTTGACAAGCATCGTGAACGTCTGCTTGAACAGGCAGCAGCACACGGTGCAATTCTGTTTCGAGGTTTCCCTCTTGCCAGTGTTGAAGCTTACGATACTTTTATCAGTGCATTGGAACTGCCGAATTTTCCGTATGAGAAGTCTCTATCCAATGCCGTTCGGATTAACGCGACTGAACGAGTCTTTTCCGCTAATGAGGCTCCGTCAGAAGTTGACATCTTTTTCCATCATGAGATGGCTCAAACGCCGCTTTATCCCAGATGGATTATGTTTTACTGCTCACAGCCTGCAGTAAAAGGAGGTGCATCGCCACTCTGTCGTTCCGATATTCTTTATGAAATGCTCAAAGAAAAATGTCCTCAGTTTATTGCTGATTGCGAGCGTAAAGGTTTGCAATACACTAACGTAATGCCGGGGTTGGATGATGCAGCTTCAGGGATTGGGCGAAGTTGGCAAAGTACATTAGGTGTCAATACTCGTGAAGCAGCAGAAGCAAGATTGAGAGAATTAAATTATTCGTGGGAATGGCTTGATGACGACTGTCTCAAGGCGGTCACACCTGCATTGCCCGCTGTGATGGAAGTCTCTGCCGGAAGAAAGACTTTCTTCAATCAATTGATCGCAGCCTTCAGTGGATGGAAAGATAGCCGAAATGATCCTGCTGAGGCAGTTCGCCACGGTGATGGCTCTGCTCTTGATGTAGAATCTGTTCAACAGTCAATTCAACTGGCCGAGGAAATTGCCTTTGATTGTGAATGGCAAACAGGGGATGCAGTGATTGTTGATAACACAGTAGCGATGCACGCTCGCCGGCCCTTTGAAGGGACTCGAAAGGTATTTGCCTCTTTGGCAAGTATGCAGGGGCAGTCATTTGAGGTAAGCTGAACTCAGGCAAGACGAGCCGGGTTTAGCGATGAAACCATCTTCGCAGTTCGAAGGTGGTTCTGAGCCTGACTCTATATTACTC
>WFOZ01000818.1 GCA_015487825.1 Planctomycetaceae bacterium | reverse complement strand
CTTCTTTCTCTTCATGGTAAAATGTTCTGCTGGTTTTGGCTGTATTTTGCTGACAATCTCCCAAGGCCTCTTTTAATTTATTGACATCCGTTTCGCCAGCGATGTTCGTTCAATTGTCCTCGACCGGATTCTGTTCCCGGCCAGCAAGAGCGTTTCCAGCTTCCGTGATTCGGGTCAACTGTTTCGCCGGAATAGTGATGCAACTGATCGGCTGATCGCCAGATTAATTCTTCTTCAGGCCAGAGTTCAATTCCAACAAGCCATTTAAGTCCCTGAATTAGAAACAGAGAAAGGGCGAGCATTACAAGCATCGCAAAAGCAAAGACCAGTAAAAGAGGCCCCGGCATGAAAATGCGGTCTATTGCAGGCCAAAAATATTTCCAGCAAAACAGAACGATGATCGTCGCAAGCGAAAGATAAGGTCCGTAAGGCATCGCCCAGGTAAATTCCCGCCTTGAAAATAAATTAACGACTAACATTCCAACGAAAACAACTAATGCAATTACCGGTGCGAGAAAAAAAGCAACTACCACCGGTTGCCAGCCGACAAACGAACCAACCATTGCCATTAAAATGACATCTCCGAATCCCATCGCCTCACGTCTGAGTATCAGTCCGCCGATGATCCGAACGGCCCAGACAATCCCGCCTCCTACAAGAAATCCGACAACAGCAACCGACAAGCCGTGCAATATCGGATGAGAATAAATCCAATCCGGAACAATTCCCTGCACTGGCCACCATTCCAATGCAGGCATTATCTGCGAAAGAGCCTGCAGCAAATTGGGGTCCTGAAACCAGAGCGGAGCCAGGAAAAAACCAACGCCCAAAGTCTGTCCGACAAAGCCGACAACCATTGCGGGAAACGTTACGCCATCAGGAATTATCCATAAATCGAAATCAATAAATGTGGCAACAAACAACGCTTCAATCAGGAAAAGGAAGTAGAAATATCGGCTCCATAAAAATAGATTGGAAACAGTATTCCATCGATAAATTTCTCCTGCCCATAAAGGGGTTCGCAAACAGTCAGCCTGTAATGCTCCCCAGGATTCCGGCGGAATCGTACAGACAAACGCCATTACAAACAGAGCACCATTAAGCAGTTCGAGCCAGGGTTCTCTTGCCAGGATTCGGCGCCCGCTATAAGGAGATCGCCCGATAATCGCAGCTGTTCCAACAACAGGCAGGCAATAATACCATCGCGTCTTCGGGTATTCTCCAGCAATTTTTTCAGATGTTAAAACAGCATTCCAGGCAGGAACCACTTCAAAATGTCGAGGAATACGCAATATCGCACGGTTGAGAAATCGTCCTGCGAACAATCCAAGCAGAAAAAGTCCCAGGCAAACTGCAACATAAACCGTAGGGTCAGGAATCATGAATTCTCCTGATCGTAATCATCAAGAGTCTGTGATATCAGTGTTACAATTTTTTCAGGTGTTTTATCAACGGTATCAATCTGTATGTGACTGACCTTCTGGTAAACGGGCTTGCGGTGTTTGAGTAACGTAATTATTTCCTGTTGAAAATCGAGGTCTGTTAAAGCAGGGCGGACCGAACCGGCAGACTGGTCTTTCTGGATACGTTTCAGTGTTGTTTCTGCATCAGCCTGCAACCAGATAACAGGACCTCTGGCTCGAATCAATGATTGCGTCTGAGGATTTAATACCGCACCTCCTCCGGTGGCAACAACCTGATTCTCTTTCCGGTAGATCATCTGCAAAGTCTCTGCTTCAACTTTCCGGAAGTATTCTTCTCCCTGATGGGCAAAAATATCTGGAATGCTTTGCTTTGTGTTTTTTTCGATTTGCTGATCGGTATCGACAAATTCCATCTGCAACCGTTCTGCAAGTAACGGTCCGACAGAGCTTTTTCCACTACCTCGAAATCCAACCAGAGAGATGATCATAATACCTGATAAGCCGCAAACGTAGGGTCCGCTGAGCAGACCACGGTGAAATTAAAACATGTCTATTCGAACTGCATCAGGAATAGACAACCGGAGAGATTGCTTTTCGCAGGGTATCTCTCATTTCTTCAATTGGAGGATTCTGTCCTGTGAAGCATTCAAACTGTGCAGCAGCCTGTTGTACAAACATTTCCAATCCGCTGACAACATGGCATCCTTTTTCTCGTGCCTGCTTAATCAGCAGTGTATTTTCCGGATTATAAATGGTATCGAAAACTACCGCCCGGTCAGAGAGCCAGTTTTGATGAAAAGGTGTGTCATCCACATTCGGAAACATGCCCACCGGAGTACAATTGATAAGAACTTCAGGAGTTTGAGCCCCACGGTTTTCCCAACTGCAATGGTGGCAACCCAGATGCTGGGCAAGTTCTTTGGTACGGGCTTTTGAACGACCAGCAATTGCCAGCATCCCACCTGCCCGAACAACTCCCAGTCCGATTGCACGAGCCACGCCACCTGCTCCGAGAATCAGTACTTTGCGATCTTTCAATGTCGCACCGGGCCAACCTGCTTTTTTCATGCCTAGGCGTAACGTCATAAGTGCTGCTTCGTAATCGGTATTAGCCGCAAACCAGATCCCACGATGGTTGCGATAAAGTGTATTGGCTGCTCCAATCTGTTCGACAGATTCATCGACATGATCAGCGTATTTGATCGCTCTTTCTTTATGGGGAATTGTTACACTGTAGCCGCCGATACTCAAACGGCGCAATGCCCGAATTGATTCATCAAAATGTTGTTCCGAAATACGAAAAGGAAGATAGACAGCATTGATATTTTCTCTACGAAAAGCAGCATTATGAATTTGTGGACTGTAACTATGTCCGATTGGATCCCCGAGCAGTCCATAGACTGATGTTTCCTGGTCGATCTGATTGTGATGGTACAAATCAATCATCTCACGAAAAGACAACTGTCCCGGTGCCAGTTCCCGTTCTGAACTGAAACTGGCATACGTGAACGGTGCCCCATATTTCCCACACAAAACGCGAGTAAAAAGCCCGAACTCTCCCATGCAGAAGCCGACCGTCGGAACATCAGCCCCGGAAACAAGTTCCAGCATTCGCACGCCATCAGAGGGGCTGTTTGCCATCGTGACGATCTTGATAATATCCGGATCCTTTTCCTTCAGTTGCTTATAAATGCTCTCCAGATTGGAGGGAGTTTCATCAAAATTGTGATAACTGATAATGCGGCGGGTTTTTCCGTAACGAGGAATTTCGGCTGCGATATCGACTTCAAGATCGACAAATTCGACACCATCTACAATGGCGGATCGCAGCAGCATTTTGCGTTCTTCTTCAGTCCCGCGCCACTTTCCACGGTCTTCGGCCCGCCGGCAGGTAATTACTGTGGGCGTTGGACGATCTTCCAGCAACATGGAAATATCTGTCACTCGCTTCAACCAGTCGAGTCTCAACTCAACCAGCTGAGCCCCGGCTTTCTCCAAAGCGGCATGTTCTGCTCGCATCACTTTCATTCGTGAGCGACCAATACTGACACAAATCATTAAAACAACCTGATTCTATATTATTTGAAATCTCTGAGAGTTGGAAATTAATTCAGGCAAGTCGAGGGAGGGACCTTCCGGGTAGGGCCATAT
>WFOZ01000817.1 GCA_015487825.1 Planctomycetaceae bacterium | reverse complement strand
TAACAGCACAGTACAATCGCCTCAACGCTCTTTCCGGTTTCCCAGACGATGGTCTGCGCAAGCTCGAAACATTAGAACAAAAAATCGCAAAAATCAGTCGCAGGCAAAAAGCACTGCTGGAAGAACGCTCAAAAGTAAAACAACTTTTACAGGCAGAACGCAAAAGCTATGAATTGCGGGATCATGCCAGCGGCGTGCGTGCGTTGATCGACTTAAAAACAATGGTCGAAACGGCAGAACGTCACCTGGGCGATGTCACTGCAGATGCAGCAATGCTTAAATCTGAACTGGATCAAAAACTCAACTCAGCAGATTCCAGTTGGACACTGGATAAACTCGATCAGATCGACACATCTCCCCAGGCACATCTGAAACTGGTTACCGCAGCACGCGATTATCAGAATTCACTCAGACGACGTGCGCGATACCGTAGACGGTATCAGAAACTGGCCGATGGAAATCATAATCGACAACTTGAACTTCAGGAACAGTTCAAAAAACAGAACATTACATCGATCGATCAAGCCGTCCAAAAAGCGAATCAACGAATTCGAGACCTCGAAAAACTGACAAAACTCCGCATCCAGGAAACCGAATTCGATCAACGAATCCGTAGTGCACAATCTCAGATCATCAAACTGCAGGAAGGGGCCGAGCTTCCGTGGTGGGCCTCGTTAATGTTAACGATCTTCTTTATGGCCGGCGGCTTCTTTGTTGTTGCAGGACTGTTTAAAACCGTTCAGACCAGCTGGCTTGTCGGAGCCATTTATATGCTGACCGGTATCATGGGAACCGGACTGGCCTGGGCAATGCGATTGCATTACGAACAGAACGACACTGAACTGCAATACAAATTGAATGAAGAAATAGATCAGTGCCAGTTTGATCTCGAAAAAACACGAAACCAGATTGCACAAATTACCGGCGTTTCCTCCAAGCACAAATTACTCTCTGCCGACTTGCAGTCTCCTCGAAAAAATCTGACGGAAGCCGAACTGATTCGACAGGCAACGCAGAAACTGACCGAGCTGGAACAGTTTGCTCGCGACGAAGAAAAAATCAAACGAATAAGAAAAAAACTCTCCGTGCGACGTGGAAAACTTGGCGACTATCAACGCGAAGCCAGTGCCGTCCGCCAATCCTGGTGTGACCTTCTGAAAACACTCGGGCTCAGGGAAACCATTCGCACCGCTGAAGCGTTCGAAGATTGGCAACAGGCCGATGATTTGAAACAGACTCTCATCAGGTGGAATGCTGCGAAGGAAGATGTTCAAAGGCATACAGAAATCCTCTCGCTGTTCAAGGAACAGATGGAACAGATTTCCCGGCGGATGCAATTGGAAGATCAGCCACATCGCTCGGTAACGCAAACGCTGTCTCACTGGGAATCTTTGCTGAATGATTATGAACGGGTGAAAGATTCCTACCATCAGCGAAAAAAAGAATACCTCGATTTGAAAAACGAACTGGAAACGAATCGTGAAGAACTGCAACTCGAAAAACAGAATCTGCAGGCACTCTTGAAACAGGGCCACGCAGAAACCAGAGAACAATTCCGAGCCAACGCCCGGCAACTTCATAAAGTCCACGAACTTCGCAACCAGCTCGATGAGCTTAACGATCAACTGGCAACCCTGGCTCAGGAAGAACCGGAATTAGCAATTGTCGAAGAGGATCTTTTGCAGTTCCAGCCGCAGCAGACCCAGGAACGTATTGAAATGATCGGTCTGGAAATTGAAGAAATCCAGCACGATCTGGAACAGTCACATCAACAACTCGGTCGCATCAGACAATCGCAGGCTGCCCTTGAAAGTGATAATACTCTGGCAAACTTAAAAACCCGTCAGGCCCGCTTGCTTGATCGTGCTCAAATCACCTTGCGTGACTGGCAGGCCTCACAGCGTGCCACGACAGCTTTTTCAGAAATGACCGAACAACTCGAACGGGACTACCAGCCGGAAACCCTCGCGCGAGCTTCACACTATCTGTTAAAATTAACCTGCGGACGATACGAACAGGTCCGCACACCATTCGGTTCTCGTGAACTTCTCATTTACGAAAAAGATGGATCAGTACGTAAAATTACTGAATTAAGCGATGGCACCCGCGAACAGCTTCTGCTGGCTCTCCGTATGGCTCTGATTGATTTATTCGCCAAACAGGGAATCGAACTCCCCATTGTCCTGGATGATATCTGTGTCAATTTCGATCAGGTCCGTACCGAAGCAGCCGTTAAAACGCTGATTGAATTCGCACAAAACAAACAGGTCCTCTTCTTCACCTGCCACAACCATCTGGCAACCCTGTTTGAAAAACAGGGAGTCGAACCAACCTGGCTCCCCAAATTTCACACACCGGAAAAACAATTACTCGCTGGGTAGAGAAGCCGATTGCATTTTAATCAATGTAAATGCACGAATAGAAATGAGGCAATTCACTTGAATGTTAGCCTTACCAGTGCGACAATGGTCGCAACAGGTGCGGTGTTCCAGATTTGACATGAGCGTATCAGCAACTTGATTTAGCTGGATTTTTCTCTGAACGAAACGGGTGGTCTGCTCTCGATGCCGGATATCGAACATTGGAAAACTGATCACGGGGAACCATTTCCCCATTTGGCAAATGCGCCAATTGTTGAAGCTGTAATACACTGGAAAGCAGAGCCAAGCGAAACATTTGATTTTGAGGTCTATTCTGACTTCCTGAAAAAAAATTTCCGCAACTACGAATTAAAACATCAGCATCGAATGAATGCCGAGATAACCGATATTGCAGTCAAAGCTGAATCTTGCCTAAGTGGCTTTCGTTTAACCAGCAGGGATAAAAAACATGTCTGCCAATTCTTGCATAAAGACATCATATTTAGCCGCTTGAAACCTTATGACGATTGGAAACAATTATTAAAAGAGGCCACTGCTTTTTGGCTCGCGTATCAGGAACTTGTCAAGCCGATATCAATCGAAGCTCTTGGTGTTCGTTTTATTTCACGAATCGAACTTCACAAAGGCGAACATATTTCAGAGGTTGTCAACGAAGCAGACTCACCATTGGACTCGATGAAATTGTCTTTAGAGACGTTTTTCCGTCGAGATGAATTTCGTATTCCCGATTCTCCCTACACAATCAACTTCGTCAGAGCCATTGAAAAGCAGGATGGTTCCAATCGGTGCCTTATCGTTGATATTGATGCACAGGCAAAGGACAATATCAAGATCGAGAAAGAAAAAATCGATACCATTTTGGAAGATTTGCATTACCTGAAAAATAGAGTATTCTTCGAATATCTCTTGGAACCAGAAACGCGTTTCGGAGACAATTAAAATGTTAGATTGTTGCGTTGTGGGTGGTGTCAGTAGCGAGGCTACATATCTTGATAAGGCCTACCGTACTTATTATGGGGAGCAGGAAATGGCTGTTTCATCTCCTCATAGTGCTGCTTATAATCGACTGACTGATATCTATTATCAATGTCGTGAACCAAATAGGGCAGGGCAAAACGAAACTTCCATTAGTGATACTGTTGTTGGACTGGCTGAGCAGTTTATCCGCTGTTTACCCGGTTACATTCAAATGCCGGAAATTTCTCCAGAACCTGATGGGAGCCTCTATTTTGAATGGTTCCAACAACCTCGCAGAATCATGTCCGTCAGTATCGATGCTCAAGGGCTAGTGTCGTGGTCGGTACTTTATGGACGCGAGGATCCTCGGGGATCCTTTATTTTTACGGGGAACGATATTCCGGAAATAGTCCTTTGTCTGATCAAAAAAGTAAGCGAATGAATGCTCTCGTTTGAAAACATTCCTCCCATTTCAAATGGCGAATTACTGGCAAGGTACATCACTCATAAAAGTGAATTCCGAAAGGACGGGACAGTAAGGCCTATCCTTTTTATGCCCTATAAACATGTTGAATTGTCGGTCAATCGCCATTTGGAATGCAGTGAAGACGAAATCTGGTGTTTCGGTCTCCAGGTAGCAGATCGGCGTTCCCGTAAACTTATCGGAAGGTGCGATGTTGAAACTTCCATTTGCACAAAACAAGTTGCATTGAAGGTAAAGGCATCACCACTGGAAGAAGAGAACAATCCGAACCATGCCGACATTTATGATTATCCGGAAGTGAAAAGCGAGCAACTATCAATCGCCCAGAAACTCGTCGCTTCTGTAACCCATTGCATTCCCTCGCCAAGCAGTTGAGTCTTTAAATTTTTTGTCGTGCTTACGGCAAATTTCTTTATGTGTTGCACAAATCATCGATAAGGCTCGATTGGTTACGGCTGTCAGAATTAACCAATTATGCGAGAAAATCTAATCTATCTTGATTCCATCGCCCAGTTTCAATTCATTTTGCGGGTCGTTTTCTTTGAGCCAGCGTTGTAGTTCGGTTCTGTTTTTTGTGGTTGGCTGTTGATTGAAGGCTGCCCGTAATGCTTTGCCGATTCTTAATGTGTGCCGGGCGATTTTCAGTTTGGGGCCAAAACCGAGAAAAGCAAAGCGAGTCAGAAGACTGCCCAGCAGGGTACCGCTGAGATGTGAAACAGCCAGTGTTGCTAAAATACCTGCGATTGTTGTCATCAAAAATATCCTTTATCAGTCCAATAAATTTTCTTTGCTCTACCGGATTCTATGTGCAGCCGGTTTGAGTGATCGAAACTCGTTTTGCATCAAGCAGTTACTGTCGAGTTTTACTACTTTTTTGGCTGAAGGCCTCTTTTACCATAGCCTGGGACATAGAATCCGGTAGAGTCAGAGATTTTCTTTGCCACAGCGTAAGGGGCACCCAAATCGCGAACGGTTATCTACTTGGCTTAATCAAGAAATCTTTTTTGTGCCAATCCGGAAAGCAGGCCGAACAACCCCCACAAAAATTGCAACGGCTGCTCGTGAAAGTCATTGCGAATTGCATCGATATCGCTTTTTACTTTTGAGACCTGTTCCAGCGTTCTCTTTTTGTC
>WFOZ01000816.1 GCA_015487825.1 Planctomycetaceae bacterium | reverse complement strand
CTTCACCACAGCCCAATACGCCGCAATATTCCGGCGGAACAATGATTACCAACCAGGCATTTTCACCTCACGAGATGCTTTATCCACATACATACCGGGCCATGTACGGACCATTTTATTACAAGGTGCGTGGTTCCTGGATAATAACTCCTCTCGGTGTTCGATCTCATGATCGCTGGGAACTACAGGGAACAGAAGTGACTGTGAAATATCGTTCTCACAATCCACCTTTTTCTTTCCCTCCGTTTCGATAAAGCAATGTGGCGAAAATGAGTTGAGAAAAACACAGGCTATCAGGTGAAACAGGCAGGATAAAATCAGTGAGCCCAGGGAGCGGGCTGTACCCGAACAACCTTTGGCAAGACTCTTTGACAGGACGTAGTCATGATTCAGGCATCTCTAAAAACATTAATGCTGCTGGCTGTAGTAGCAATCACTTCCAATTCGGGGCGTCTGCTGGCTGATGCTCCCGAAATTGTTTTGCCAACAATATCCGAGCAGGGAAAACAGGATAACCTGCAACAGGTGGGACATCAAAGCAGTTCCGATATCCAGCAGGTTCAGTGCACTACTGAGTCTTGTGGATCAGCCGGAAACTGCGGCAATTGCAACAGCTGCCGTGTCGGCAAAATCTGTAAGCCGAGCATCTGGGATCGTGTGAAAGCAAAATTTGGCGGCTTCGGTCGTTGTAAGAGCTATGATGAATTCAATATCCACTGCCCTCAGTGCAGAGGCATGGGACGGCATTGTGGTCGATGTGGTAACGGGAAAGATCGTTGGTGGCTCCCTAACGGATGTGGCGGCAAAGGTTGCCCTCCCTTTGGTGTGTATCAAATGGTATATCCGGTCAATCCCCAGCACTGCGACCCACGTGACCGAAACGTACACGCAGCTCAGGGATACAACGTGCCGATGTCAGTGCCGCTGGCCCCTGTTGTCCGTCATCAATACAACTACAGCTGGGGAGTCCCGGCTTCCCGGTTGACTCCGATTTCAAACTATGCACCGGGTGGGCTTCGCGGCCAAAGCTACGGCTACCCCGGACAAATGCCTTCAAACTACTGCCCCAGTTGCCAAAATGGAGCGAGCCGTTAATTCACTCGATCTGTTTTCTGCCAACTGTTACTGATAATGTGTCATCGCGAATTAAGAGCTCGACAGGACATCAAGCCATGTTTTTGCCAATACGAATATCACTGAAATCGTTTCTTTCACTGACCTTCGGGATCCTGTTGACGCAGTCAGCATTCGTCGGAGCCGAAGATGGTCATCAAAAGATCCAGCCGGTTCCGGAATCTCAAGCGGTGCGGGATAACTGTCCGCATTGTCAAAGCGGACAGGTCAGCTACGGAAACTGCCCCAGTTGTGAGCATACCATGAGAGTTGATGGACACGGCTATGGCCATTGCGGAAATTGCAATCGCCGCAGACGGATGTCTCCAGGGACAGGCTGGTGTGCCCCAGGGAAAGTGATTATCCAAAGACAGCGTGTCCAATATTGGAAATATTATCCCAACTACTGGTCCGGTTACGGCCCTGGTGCTGCTCGACCATACGCCCCCATGGTTTATACACCGACTGATACTTCACAGCTTGGTTATTACTATCAACATGCTCCAACCTGGACCACTCAGCCGTGGAGAACTCCCGGCCCTGCACATCCGGCTGCCTGGCACAACCGCTTTTGTGGTCGCTGCGGACACGGCTTACACCGACATGGCGGGATTCATCACCACGGATACGGTGGAAGTTATTGCCCAAGCTGTCAGGCTCAGCCAACACCGTCTACTGCACCAGATGAATCACATCAGGAAGAAGCTCCACCACAAATCGAACTGCCTAAACCGGATAAGGCAGCAGGAGTTCTGCCAAGATTCTCCGTGCTTCCCAATGTTCCACCGGAAGTGTAACTCGATCTGAAGCGATACACTGAATAAATTCGGACATAAGAAAACCGGAACCTCCAGGCGGAGCGTTCCGGTTTTCTTGTTTGGCTTTGTGCCTGACTCATTCAATAATGAGGCGGTTTTTCATCGAGCGGATCGATGAACTCATCCTGTGAACGAGAGATCTTCTCTTCCCAGCGAGCAATCTGCCGCTGCTGCTGTTCTATCTGTTGCTGTTGCTCCAGAACAACCTGCCCGATTTTCTCTAAATCGACCTGCAGATGCATTACCGAAGATTCCAGAGCGATTATCCGATCCATCAATAAACTTTGATCCTGCATGTCCATTTCAATTTCGTAAAATAAGATGATGATGTCGGGCAATTTCCCAAATTCATGGGCTTTGTATCGTTGTCTGAAAATGGATACGCTGTTAGCCTGCATTCATACAATTTTGTCAGCAATTTCAGATTCCATATTTTCGACATTCAAACAGAATATCTCAACTGTTCACGAAAGCACTTCGTTCAAACTGGTATAAAAATATGACCAAACATAATCATTTCAAGCGAGTTCGCGCTCGTTCGACAACTATTTTAACCGTCAGACATAAAGGACAGGTCGCCATCGGAGGCGATGGGCAGGTGACCTATGGCGATAGTATTCTCAAAGCAGACACAAAAAAAATCAGACGAATCCTCGATGGAAAAGTGTTGATCGGC
The DNA here is from genome assembly GCA_015487825.1 of Planctomycetaceae bacterium. Taxonomy (GTDB): domain Bacteria; phylum Planctomycetota; class Planctomycetia; order Planctomycetales; family Planctomycetaceae; genus Rubinisphaera. Next base: position 2,154 of record WFOZ01000816.1, on the reverse strand, counting down.
TTCGCAGGTTCCACTGCCGATGCGTTTTCACTGCTGGAACGGTTTGAAACCAAAGCAAAAGATTATCCGGGCAACATCACCCGGGCTGCAGCAGAATTGGCTCGCGACTGGCGAACAGATCGTATTTTACGCAAACTGGAAGCGTTAATGGTGGTTGTCAATTCAGAATATTCGTTATTGATTACCGGTCAGGGAGACGTAGTCAACCCGGAAGATTCGATCATCGGAATCGGCTCCGGCGGTAATTACGCAGTCGCAGCGGCTCGCGCGTTGATTCGTCATTCGGATTTATCCGCAAAGGAAATTGTGAACGAAGCTCTCAAAATTGCTTCCGAAATCGATATTTACACAAACGACAATATCATCCTGGAAGAGTTACCTGATGAGCAGACAAGCCGGGAGTGATCCTGGCTGGTTTTACCGCGTTATCAGAAACAGAGCAACATTAACGATGAGAGCCTGGGGTCATCACCATTTCGGCTCTACTGTTCAATCAATTTAAGGTAATAGATTTTTAATGTCTGAAACAGAAAAAAAAGAAGTCGCAACAACATTAAACATGACGCCGCAGGAAATTGTCGATGCGCTTGATGATCATATTATCGGACAGGGCGATGCCAAGCGGTCGGTAGCGATTGCGCTGCGAAACCGTTATCGTTGGAGGCAACTTCCCGATGAAATTCGTCGGGAAATAACGCCCAAAAATATCATTATGATTGGGCCAACCGGTGTCGGTAAAACAGAAATTACTCGTAGACTCGCAGCAATGGCCGGGGCACCGTTTGTTAAAGTGGAAGCGAGCAAATATACCGAAGTCGGGTATTACGGTCGCGATGTCGAAAGTATGGTTCGCGATCTGGCAGAAGCAGCTGTGAATTTAGTAACGAAAAAGAAAAAAGAAGAGGTCCTCGATAAAGCGATACAGCAGGTAGAGGATCGGTTACTGGAATTACTGCTCCCTTCACAACCGGAAAACTGGTCGCCAGAAGTGAATGCAGACGATATTGAAACAGATCAGGCAAAGCATCAACGCAACCGGGAAAAGTTCCGTAAAATGCTTCGCGAAGGAACACTCGAAGAACGCGAAGTTGAGTTGGATATTGAACAGCGTACTTCGCCGGTGCAGATTTTTTCCTCAATGGGAATGGAACAGATGGATGTTGAGTTCCAGAATATGTTTGAAAAAATCGTGCCGAAAAAAACTCAGGCACGAAAAATATCAATCGCAGATGCACGTAAAGTTCTTCTCGAACAGGAAACAGAAGCGTTAATGGACACCGATGCCATTAACGAAGAAGCGATCAGTCTGGCTGAAAATACAGGGATGATTTTCGTTGATGAAATCGACAAAATCTGCGGATCGTCTGAATCATCAAAATCTGCAGATGTTTCCCGACAGGGAGTACAGCGAGACCTGCTTCCAATCGTGGAAGGAACGAATGTGCAAACCAAATTCGGCACCTTGAATACGGAGTATATTCTGTTCATCGCAGCCGGAGCATTTCACCAGGCCAGACCTTCTGATTTAATGCCGGAATTGCAGGGACGATTTCCAATTCGTGTTGAACTGCAGGATTTAACCCGGGACGATTTCGTCTGTATTTTGACAGAACCAACTAATTCACTGACAAAACAATACTGCGAACTTCTTGCCATCGATGGTGTTAAGCTCAGTTTTACAAAAGATGGAATCGAAACGCTGGCCGATATCGCGTTCCATGTAAATCAATCAACACAAAACATTGGTGCCAGACGGCTGCATACCATCTTGGAACGCCTGCTCGAAAATGTCAGTTTCCAGGCGCCGGACGATTCTCTCAAGCAAGTTGTTGTTAATGCTGAATATGTTCGAGAACAACTTGAAGAGATTTCTCAGGATGAAGATTTAAGTAAGTTTATTTTGTAGAAAAGCCTCAGACGAGTCGGTGCATTAGCTACCGGACAACCAGAAACTATACGCCGCCTACAAATTTCAACAAGGAGCAACAGCAGTGTCAAATTCTCCTCGAAATGTAATTATCATTGGCGGTGGGATTATTGGTCTGGCGTCTGCTCATTTTCTGCAACAGGCGGGCATCCAGGTTTGTGTGATTGACCGGGACGAGATCGGTAAAGGGTGCTCTCATGGAAATTGCGGTTTAATCTGTCCTGATC
>WFOZ01000815.1 GCA_015487825.1 Planctomycetaceae bacterium | reverse complement strand
GACAGCGCCGGAGATGGATTTGTCATCGCCCGCTTTTTGCACAATCGGAAGGTAGATGTTCGCATACTGCTTCTTTCCTCCCCAGAGCAGTTGCCTGGCGATGCTGCAACCAACTGGCAAATTGCAGAAAAAATGCAAATCCCTTTCCAGCAAATCGATTCGCTGGAAGATTTGGAGAAGAACAACTGGTTACAGGAATCCGCCTGGATTGTTGATGCCTTGCTGGGAACCGGTTTGAAAGGGGACCTTCGAGAACCTTTTCGTTCTGTGATTGCTCGCATCAATACGATTCGTCAAGCAGGAGCAAAAGTCTTTGCGGTCGATATTGCTTCAGGCCTACATTGCGATACCGGTGAAATTCTGGGCGATGCGATCAAGGCTGATATTACGGCAACATTCGTTGCGATCAAACCGGGTTTACAAAACGGTACAGGACCAGAACATTCTGGAGAAATTCATGTGATCGATATCGGGGCACCTCGTGCTGTGATTGACCATGTTCTGAATAAGTAAACAACGCCTTTCTCGATATTTATTTTCTGCCAGTTCTACGTTGCCTCTTGTATTACCAACGGTCAAAGTTTACGAACGGTGCGCAAATAATAGAAAACTGTTTTGGGTTACGGCTATCAGAATGAACCAGCCATGCTGAGATATCAGTCTGAAGCGTAATCCATCTCACCAAACCTACTTGCCTCTTATCATAGAATAGAACAAAAATCAGTACATGAAAAGAAGTCCATTCCTGTTATGAAGTTATTATGGTGGTCTATTTTGTTGCTTCTCTGGGGAGCCTCAATGCACGGGGCCATCCTGATAGGCACGCTCTCATTTTCATGGTCTCATCTTGCGTGTGGCCCGTGGGGATGTGGGCCAAGGGCGGAAGATTTGCTTGCCTGCCACTTATTCTGGATTGTTTTGCTCTGTGCCCCTATGTATGGCTTGATGCATTGTAGTGGCGTTTTCTGTACAACTGCAGGATATGTCTTAACTGGAGTTGGCGGGTTTATGCTTTGCGGTGTTGTGATCTTCGAATTGATCACCTGGCTTCCTGCAGTTGATTCCTCCCTGTATGCTTATCTGCCTCAACGTTTGCTTTACTCTGTAGCAACCTTTGTCGAGCTTCCCATGTTGCAGTTTCTTTTGTTTGGTATTCTCTGCCTGAAATTCAACAGGTAGACCAGGCGATTATTGCCGTGTGATGCACAGGGGTGATTCTGACACTCTTTCAACGTTTCTGCGGAGCTTTTACAACTCTTGAAACCCCGGAAGCATGCAATTTTCGGGGAGGATCGAATAAAAAGTTCTATTCGACGAGATCTGCTGGCGGCAGATAACTATACCTTTTTGAGTGAGTAGCGTATAGAATAAGCCAATGCAATAATGAGAGACTTCCTCCAATTTCAAATAATATTGCGCTTTATTACGCCACTTCACTACAAACTTAAAGAGTATCTGTCGCATGACTCAAAACACAAAAGCCTTCGATGTCTCGACACACCGCGGTGTTGTTGTCGTCACGCCTTTGGGAGATACCCTCAGTTTCCGTGACATAGATATTCAACGCGAAGCAGATGAAATTTCAGAAATGATTCGTAACCAAAACTTGAAACGTCTTGTTATTGACATGGGACATTCGAATTATTTTGGGAGTATCATGATTGGAATGATTAACTCTTTCGGACAGCTGGTCAAAGAACAAGGGGGGCAAATGGTGCTTTGCAATGCCTCTCAGGATATGCAGGCTATCATGAAGATAATGAAAATCGACACCCTCTGGCCTTACGTCCCTACTCTGGCAAAAGCGATCAAAGCTGCTAAAAAGGGAGTGTGAAATTTTTTTCGCCGGTTGCTTATACCGCTTACTGTAGTTGTCCTTTGATGACCCGTTGCGTTTTCTCCCAGCCTTTATCAAGAAATTCAACATACTGTTCGGCACTCAGGTAGTCCTCTTTATTTACTTCGGCTTCAAAAGAGAACAGCCAGCCTGTACCGTTATGATCGGTGTTGATTAGCGAGGGATCGTTGAGAAGCTCTTCATTGAAT
>WFOZ01000814.1 GCA_015487825.1 Planctomycetaceae bacterium | reverse complement strand
CTACTCAGCGGAGGGTGGCTGGGGACAGATTGTTATTATCAAGGTGTGAATGTTCGGAAAACATTCGCACAATCTGCCCCCCAGGGTTGGATACCTGATTGTATCTGGGGGCAAATTGTCACCAGCCGTCTCGTCATTTGGTCGCAACACCTCCGACAATTTGTCCCCAGCCACCCATCACTGAATAGTTACGACTGATTTTTTTTGAACACCTGTTGAACCTTCGTTGAGCCGGGCTTGTCAGAATCTGTAAGGATTCATAGAATACGGCCTCAACGCAGGGAGCAGAGTTCAGGTAATGTCCTTCTGTTTCGCTGTATAACTTAGCCCGATGGTGTAACGGTAGCACAACGGATTTTGATTCCGTCAGTTTGGGTTCAAATCCCGGTCGGGCTATTTTTCAAGTTGCTGGAAGATTTCCAGCAACTTTTTTCTTTAATGCCTCAAGAATCAGTATGAATTCTCCCATTTCCAGGCACCGTCCGGTGATGCTTCGAGAGACGTTGCGGGAGCTGGCATTGCAGCCGGGTTTGACGGTTGTCGATGGGACCGTTGGTGCAGCCGGGCATAGTGTGGAAATTCTTCCCGGAATTCAGCCGTGTGGCCTGCTTATCGGGCTTGATCGCGATGCTGAAATGCTTGGTCGGGCTTCGCAGAGATTGCAGGAAGCAAATTCAGAAAAAACACTTCCCTCAAATGTTCTATTGGAACAAACTTCTTATGCAGAGCTTCGTTCTGTGTTAGATGCTCATTCGATTGAAACGGCTGACCGCATTCTGGTTGATCTTGGTCTTTCTTCCGATCAATTGGCCGACCGAAATCGGGGCTTCGGCTTCCAAAGCGGCGGAATTCTCGACATGCGATTCGATGCCAGTCAGGGAGAACCGATTCATCACTGGCTTAATCGAGCATCGATTGAAGAAATTACATCGGTGCTGAAACAGTTTGGGGAAGATCCGTTGTCCCGTCTGATTGCACAATCTATTGGAGAACAGCGGCGAAAAGAGAGAATTGAGACAGTCTCCCAGTTAACCCAACTTATCGAAAAAGTTGCTTCGGGCCGAGGTCATAAAAGTGGAAAGTCTCATCCTGCAACACGAACTTTTCAGGCGTTAAGAATTCAGGCAAATGCGGAACTCGAACACCTGCAACGGTTTCTGTCGACAACGGCTCCAGAGTCACTCGCTCCCGGAGGGCGACTGGCTGTGATTACTTTCCATTCGCTGGAAGATCGCATTGTGAAAAAAATGTTACAGGATCGCACCACCTGGAAGTCGAGTTCCAACAAGCCGATACCAGCCAGTTCGCTGGAATGTAAGATGAATCCGCGCAGTCGATCTGCAAAATTGAGAATCGGTATTCGCGCCGATTGAAAAATTCGTCATATTTCCGCTTCTGAGGGAAATTTCGCTCAAGTTTTCGATTTGACATTTTCTCTTACCCCACATCAATCCTCTACGAATTCTTCAATTCTTGTGGAATAACGACCCAGCACGGCTGGTTCATTCTGATAGCCGTAACCAAACTGATATTTTTCTAAAATTTGCGAGCCGTTCGCAAAATTTTACCGTTAGTAACATAGAGACCAATCTCAAGTTCTTTCTTGTCGAACATCCTTTGTTCACATTTAGATGCGATTCAATAGATCCGGATTCAAACCGGTGGAGTGTTCCCCATGCCTAAAGAAACAAAATTCACCATCGCGTTAATGCTTCTTTTAGCAGTCGCTTTTGGCTTTGTCGTCTGGCAACGAGTTTCCAAACAGGGAGATGTCATTGCTGCATTGAAAGACAAGGCGAAAAAAATTGTCGGGAAAGAGGACTCCAAAGATAAAAAGCCTGCTGACAAAGAAACTCCCATCCTCAAGCAGGGAAGTCATCAGCATGATGAACCGCGAAAGTTGCCCTTCGATTCACGTCAGACAGCTCAGGTTGCCCAAAATCCATTCAACGGTAAGCCACACAAACACGATCATCAACCGCCGAGCAATCCATTCGCACAGAATAAAACGAAAGTTGTAGCTCAGAAACCGCCACAGAACCTGTTTGCAGAACCGGTTGCCAAAAAAGAAGCTCCCAAGCCGAATCCATTCACTCCCTGGACAGGTTCAGATTCTAAAAAACACGATCATAGTCATAGCAGTACTGTTGCCAATAATAAAACGATTAATGCCCTGCCTGCTTCTCAAAGTCGTACAAAAGTAGAACCGAAAAAACCGCTCACTCCATTTCAACAACATTTTCCCGGCCAAACCCGCCAGGAGGCTCCCAAGCCCAACCCGTTTGCACAAGGGCATGACCACTCCCAGCCAGCTGCTAAGGAAAATATCCCATTCAACCCGTTTGAAGCCAAGCCAATGACCAATCAACAGGCAGGTAAAGCTTCAATGAAACCCCAAACCCCAGCACCGAATAATCCATTCGATCCCTTTAAGTCCGTGCAACAGGTAAAGAAAAATGAGCAACATTCACATGCACATCCACCTGTTAAACAGACTGCTCAACAGAATACCCAACAGAATACCCAACAGCCTTTCGATCCGTTTGGCAGCGTTTCGACTGCTCCCAAAGATCATCAACACGAACACTCATTTGACAGCTTCCCTGCCCCAAAACAGTCCCCCAGACAAACTGCCCCTGCTCCGTCATTTCAACACACGACTTCTCATCACCAGCGACATCAACACGATTCAACTCCCAATCCTTTTGGTGCCCCAAAACAAGCACCTTCTCCCAAACAGCCCGCAAAACCAGCTGTTGTCAATCATGGCCCAACTCGAGTCTATACGGTTAAACCAGATGAAAGCTACTGGTCGATTTCTAAAACAGTCTACGGTTCAATCCGATATTTTCAGGCACTGGAACAGCATAATCGAAGTCGGATTTCATCAGCTAAGAAATTGCGTCCAGGGATGAAAGTTCTCGTGCCTGAAGAAAAGTTTCTGCTGGCCAGCTACAGCAAATTGATTCCGGGTGCCCAGAAAACATCGAGCTCTTCTCAATCCGAACAGGTTGCCCAGGGGCTCTACTTTACCCCTTCCGGACATCCGATGTTTCGCGTGGGCCCGGAAGATACGCTTAGTGACATCGCTCACAAACATTTGGGGCGTACGACTCGCTGGGTTGAAATTTACAACCTGAACAAAGACCGCGTTAAAACCCCTGATCGCCTTAAAATCGGTACTGTTCTTCGCCTGCCAGCCGATGCCAGCCGAATTGCCCTCGCCCCGGGCACGACAATTAGACGATGACAGGTGTTAGAATAAGATTTCTTATGGAAACCAGGTTGTTCTGTTTGAGTCAAGTTATTGAGTCGAATGGAAAAGTGCAGAGTCTTAACAAAAATGCGTGGCACAACTCTATAAGTCGTGCGAACCGGTAATCGTAAGTTGTTTCTTTACGCATTGACTCCAACTCACTCCAATGCATCACGGCTCACAAGCTTTCAATAATTTGCGTGAATTTTTCTCTGTGGTTTTCTTATATTTTCCTGTTTGGTTCCAGCTATGTCGGGTTAAGTATTGGGAAATGAAATGGTTGGGCGATTTCTTTTGATAACGATATTACTCTGCGGCATCACTTTAATTGCTGTTGAGTACGAACGGGAGTACCGCGAATATCAATCGCTTCGCGCCCGGCAAATTTATCAAAAGCAGATTCTGCTTGAAGAACAATCTCGCCTGCGGCTTGAATTGCAGCGAAAAACCCGTCCGAACAGATAACATTTCGCGAACATGGCGGTTGATAAATCGACGGGTCGGATGATATGAAAATAATCATAGAAAATTCTGTCTGTTCGAAACAGGATGATCCCTGCAGGTTTTCGTTGCTTCCGAAGTCGCTCAAAAAATGGTTGCTGAAATTCTGGATAAAACCGGCCGCTCATTCTGAACCGGAGTTCTCTCCTGTCAAGCGATTGCTGTTTGCTACTTCGATCCTGTTCATTGGCTGGGGAATTGTCACGTTCCGATTGGTGGGAATGTATTTCGGCGAAGCGAAGTTGATGAAGGATCATCTCGCCCGACAACAGACCACCACCGAAAAAATCCGGGCTCGTCCGGGAGATATTCTTGATCGCAATGGACGATTGCTGGCAACCAGTGTCGATACACGAAGTTTGTATGTTGTTCCGCGTCAAATTGAAAAGCGAGATCAGTTCGCAAATAAAATCGCTTCTGTTCTTGAACTCTCTCCTGAGTTTATCAAACAGAAAATCGAAAAGCATCGCTCCAAAGGCTTCCTCTGGATAGCCCGCAGGCTCGAACCTTCAGTTGTCAAAGCGATCCATGATCTGCAATTGAACAAAGAAACTTACGGCTTCCGCAGAGAGTACAAACGGAGTTACCCGAACGATTCGCTGGCGGTACATCTGCTCGGATTGCGTGATATCGATGGCAAAGGACATGGCGGAATCGAGCAGGCATACCAGAAAACACTTTCCGGGAAAGCGGGCAAACGGGTCCTTGTACGCGATGCCCGTAACCGGGTCATTCATTTGTATGAAGATCCGCAGCAACCTGTTGTTCAGGGCAAAACGATTCAACTGACAATCGATTTACGAATGCAGAAAGTGATTGAGCAGGAACTCGATCAGTTGATGGAAACCTGGCAGCCACGCGGCTGTTGTGCGATTCTTTGTGATCCTCAAACGGGTGAAGTACTCGGCATTTCTTCCCGTCCCACATTCAATCCGGAAGATGCCAAAACATTCCGTGATGATGCCTGGATGAATCGGGCAATCGCCTGGGCTTACGAACCGGGTTCGACCATCAAACCGCTTATTATCGCTTCTGCACTCAGGCAACAAGTCGTTTCAACCGAGTCGACTTTTCATGGCCACTGGGGAGAATACCGCATGGGTAATCGATTGCTGCACGACACACACGCTTACGGTCAGCTCAGCCTGGCGGAAGTTTTGATTAAATCGAGCAATATCGGAATGGCTCAAATTGGCGAGAAAATGACCAATGCCGGGCTGTATGAATCGCTGCAACGTTTCGGTTTTGGCCTGCGCACCGGAAGCGGCTTGCCGGGTGAATTAACAGGAACCGTTCGTCCGCTGTCGCGGTGGAATCGATACTCGACCGGTTCAATTCCGATGGGGCAGGAACTTTCTGTTACACCATTACAAATGATTGCTGCTCACAGTGTCCTGGCAAATGGAGGACTCTATCAGCAACCCAGATTCGTGTTACAAATTGATCACAAAGACCCGCGTTCGGTTGTTCCGGGATTGCAAATGCGATTGATGGATTCAGAAATCAGTCAGTGGATAGTCCGCAATCCGATGCGAAGAGTGATGAGCGAAGGAACCGGTAGAAGAGTCAACCGAAAGGAACTTGATCTGTTCGGAAAAACCGGGACTTCTCAACTGTACGATCCTGAAACCGCTCGTTATTCCCAGACAAAAACAGTTTGCTCTTTCGTGTGCGGCGTCCCGGCTGAAAATCCCAGGCTGCTTGTGCTGGTCGCAGTTGATCAACCAACCCTCGGCCGCAGTCACTACGGCGGCACCGTAGCCGGACCGACTGCGGTTGAAATTTTAGAGAAGACAGCACCGCTACAAAAAATCTGGCTCGCCAATAAGAAAAGTGAAGCAGAATACCGATAACCTTACAGCGAGGATAAAACCTGATCGTGAAACATTGCCGCAACGTAGTTTACGATAGGACAATGATGTAGCGAATTGCAAAACGGTCAGGATGAGGGCTGGTTATTTTCTTTCGTCTTTATCCAGTAGAAAATTCCGTGATAGCCGGGGCTGCTGATTGTCAGGATCAGGATACCGAGCGTGATCGGAAGCTGGGTTAATAAAATCCACCACCAATTGAAATATCCCGAAAATGTCCAAGCCATCACATTGATCAAAAAAACGGCTCCCCAAATCAATTCAAAGTTTCGATGAGCCCGAAAAACATTACAAAACAGAAAAAAATGAAAAAGTACAATGGGAAGCAATAAAGAAAGTGTTCCAAGGTAAGGCCAGGCAAACAAAGTGGCAAAACAGAATAGTAAAATGGCTCCCGCATCAGTTATCGAAAATCGAAATCCAGGTACGGATCCTCTTTTGCCATCAGCCTGAGAGTTATTTGTCATGATCGTCACCTCACACCAGGAAATTCTTTTTTTGTATCTGCCCAGTATCATCAAGTACCAGATCCAATTGCCCGAAGCATGTGTTAAAGTTGCTGATTCTTAAATCACGACATGTAATCCGCGTTTGGTCCCCTTCTGACACTGCGGCGACAACATGATAAGCGGGTGTCAATGTGCACATTGTCCGGTATTCGGGTACAGAGTCAAGAATTGATGAATATTGTTCATCTAATATCTGATAACACTTCAGTGGAATTTGGCGTCGAGTGATCAAATTGATTGAAAACGTTTGAATGTTTCCCTTAGACTGTCGACAACCGAAAAAGATCCAAGGCACCAAAGCACTGGGGACCAACGAAATCGTCTCTACATCTCTCAATTTGAAGGCTTCTCGTTTAAGAATAATTTTCAAGGCCCAATATATCAGCAGAGCCAGAATATAACACAGGACAACATTATCTATAGCCCAGTAAGATATCGGGCTCCAGATCAACACGGCTGCGCAAAATGTAAGCAGAATCACGAAAGCATCAATAAAGAAAACCCAGTTCCGGCATATACGACGTTTTGAAAAAGGGAAAAAAAGAGTAACACCAAACGTGTTGGTATAATCTAGCAAGGTGTGAAAGAGCATTCCTGTGCCAAGTGCTAAAGCGGCTTCCTGCCATTCACTGCTGCAAAGCCCGGCAGTGAAGTACCCAACCAGAGTACCTACTACAATTAAAGGGATTGCATGTGTGAAAGTCTGATGCCATTGGAGAAATGCCCGCTTCCCGAACAGACGGCTTAATGCGTCCAGATCCGGCAATACTGACCCCACCATGAAACCGGCAGCAGCCAGTGGATGTGTTGGCATCATTGGATAGGCTATCACAGCCCCCATCGCAGCATGTGTTACAATATCCACGAAAGCATCAGCCCAAATGTCAACTGAAAAATGAATAACGAATTCTACTCAGAGCGTTTCTTATTCAAAGGAATCACTTCTTGGTAATACAGTACAGGTTGTCGCCGGTTCGTAGTATTATTTTATTGCCTACGATGGCCGGGGTTGCCATGCAAAGTTCTTTTGAATCGAGTTTGTTAGTGTGCAGTAATTCAAACTGACGCCCGGCTTTGATGACGAATGTTTCTCCAAATTCGTTCATACAAAATATCTTTCCATTGGAAGCCCAGGGAGATGTCGTAAAGGATTTTCCGTTCGGGATGCGTTGCTTGCCGTAGAGAGGTTCTCCGGTGGTTGCGTTAAATGAAGTGAAAAAACCGCGATCCTGCAAAACATAAAGTTGATTGCGATAGACAATCGTGGAGGGATTATAGGGTGCCGCTTTCTTCTGGCACCACGCGATAAACTTGTTTGATGTTTCATCTGCTTGTAGCGAAATATCTCCCGATGCACCGGGGCGAATTGCAAAAATCGGCTTTTTGGAATCGAGAACATAGCCGGATGTCACGAACAACAGCCCATGTGCAGCATACGGGTTGGCAATGGTAATACTCGAGCAACCCGTAAATTCGTAAAGCAACTTTCCATCGAGATCGTACGAACGGGTTTTGCCACTGCCCGGTACAACTATCTCTGTTCTCAATTTATTCTTCCAGATAAACGGTGTAGCCCAGTTGCTTTTTTCATCGCGGGAAGTTTTCCAGATCTGTTTGCCTGTCTGCTTGTTGAATGCTGCCAGATAAGAAGAATCTTCGTTATCGCTGACCATGATGAGTCGATCGTTATGCAGGATGGGTGAAGCAGCGGTTCCCCAATCGAAACGGGTTTTGCAGGGCGGCAGTGGTTTCGACCAGACCGGCTTGCCGCCGGTTGTTAAACAGTACAAGCCGACATCCCCAAAAAGAACATAAACATGTTTGCCATCAGTAACGGGAGTTTCAGAAGCGTAACTGTTTTTGATATGCCGGGATGTTTTGGGAATTCCACGATGTAATGTTCGCTGCCAAAGTTGCTTGCCATCATTCAAATTGAAACAGATTATGTTCCAATGGTGTTCCACCTGAGCCGGCTTGTTACGATTGCCGCCGAAGTAGAGTCCCGGCTTCGCTTTTTCGTCACTTCCCGATTGACGTACTACGGTTGTTACGAAAACTTTGTTATCTGCAACAATGGGCGATGACCAGCCGCGGCCTGCAATCGGATTTTTCCAGAGGATGTTTTCCGTTTCACTCCAACGATCCGGCAACCCCGGAAGATCTGCGATACCACGAGCTTCTGCCCCGCGAAACTGCGGCCAGTCATCAGCTGAGACACAGTGAGAAACAGAAGCAATCTGTAATAGAAACAGTATGCCCACAGTACAGCATCCAGCAATAAACGATCTGTTGAAGATCATTATCAGGTTCCTCTCCGGAATGATAAGAAGTATGAGAAGCGTTGCACATGAACGTAGCAGTAATGCTGGGTGCGTTGCAATGCACCAGGTATCCCGAGCGAAGATTAACGACAAAAAGTGCGTCACGGTGCACTTTACGAGCTACTGCTGTGCCATGAAAGAGATGTGACCAGGCTTATTCCACAACTGTGGCATTCTGTAATTTAGAAGGTCGCAATGGTTCGTCCTGTTTTGCCCGCGAACATTGAAAAGCTGTTTCGTCAGGCACTGTTTTATATTTGATGATTGTAATTTCATTTCCGCATTGGTTGTAGCGGACTTCATCCATAAAACTGCGGATAAGTAGAATACCTCGACCGCTGGCTTTGATAATATTTTCAGGATCGGTTGGATCGGGCAAACTCTGTATATCGAAGCCGG
>WFOZ01000813.1 GCA_015487825.1 Planctomycetaceae bacterium | reverse complement strand
GTAGAGATATGCCATGACCGTTTCTGCATCGCTGCTGCGTTTTAATTCCAGCACGATACGCATTCCGAGTTCTTCGCTACTTTCATCTGCGACCGCGATTAACTGAGGTAGTTTTTTCGATTCGGTAATGTCTCCCAGAATTGTCATTAATGGTCCTGTTTCAACATTGTACGGGACCGATGAAATAACAATGTTATTGTTCTGCTTTCCTCTTTGCAGTTTGTCCGGTTTCCACTCTGCACGTACCTTAATCGCACCACGACCGGTTTCGTATGTTTTACGAAGCTCTCGACGGTCGGTAACAATTCGCCCACCCAGCGGGAAATCCGGCCCTTTGATATGCTTCATCAATTGGGCAACTGATGTTTGAGGGTTATCGATAAGCATCAAGCAGGCTTTGATGACTTCTCCCAAATTGTGCGGAGGAATATTCGTCGCCATGCCGACCGCGATCCCCTGAGTTCCGTTCACCAGCAGGTTCGGATATCGAGCAGGCAGTACGACGGCTTCTTCACGGGTACCGTCGTAGTTCTCGCGCATCGCAACGGTTTGATATCGCAGTTCCGACATCAGATGTCCCGCAATGGCAGTCAACCTTGCTTCGGTATATCGGGCGGCAGCAGCGGGCAGGCCGATAATCGAACCGAAATTCCCCTGCCCATCGATGAGAGGTTCCCGAAGCGTAAAATCCTGAGCCAGGCGAACAAGTGCATCGTAAACGGAACTGTCGCCATGTGGATGATAGTTACCTGTTGTATCCCCGGTGATTTTCGCACACTTTCGCGGTTTGGCATCGTGCGTCAAACGCAAATCGTTATACATCACATACAAGATACGCCGCTGCACCGGTTTGAGCCCGTCCCGCACATCGGGAAGCGCACGAGACTGGATGACAGAAACAGCGTAGTTCAAATAACGTCGCCGGGTTTCATCACTGAGCGAAACATACTGAATCCGGTCCGACTCTGTAGTGTTGCCACTGTTCTCTTTTTTTTCTGCCTGCTTCTTCGACTTTGCCAACCCTCAAATCTCCAATTATTAACTATCACAACGAACAGGATAAGAAAAAACAGGGGCCTCTAACAATTCCAAGACATCTTACCTATTTGGAAATATGCGCAACACGCATACAGAAACGGACAGTTTGTAGTATAGAAAAAAGCAGAAGGAGCGTAACTCTATAACAGGGAGTAAATGGCATATTACTTCAAACCAAAGCTCAATTTCTTGAGTTCCTCCCGGGAAAGAATTCGGTTGAACACGGCAACGCCATCGATATAAATCTGGGAACCGTATTTAATGTTTTCAGCTCCCAGGCCCATCGTTCCCCATTCCGGGCCACGAAGAGCATCCGACCCAAGCCCCAAGGCTCTGCCAAAAGTGAACGGAGCCCCTTCACGTATTTTTCTTTTGATGACGGTGCCAACCTGTTTCCATTCTCTTCCCTGCTGTTTCTCCAGACTTGTCCAGACGACGTCGCCACATTTGATGTCAACAGGCAAGGGAATCGTCGCTTTCTGGAGATGCACGCCTTCCATTTCCATCGCTTTGCCCAGCAGGCTTTTCTCTTTGCGTTTCACATCAAAAAGTATGCGGAAAGACTCTTCTTTAGGCAGCGGTTTCTCCTGTTCATACAGAAGGGTCAAAGCGTCCAAATCGACTGAGAGACGATGCTCACCAATCCCATCGTCCTTTATGTTGTAGCCGTTGTACTTGATAACAAAAGCATGGGGTGAGTAAATCGGGTAACGAAAAGGATAAGGGTTGAAGGGGCGTTTCCCTTCAAACTGGAAAACACCTTGTGCCACAACTTCTTTGTAATCGATGGGGGTCATTTTTCCGTTGAGGTAAGCAGAAAGTTCTCCTTGATCCGGGTCAAAGCATGTCGCCATCGCAACCCACTGATTGTCTTCGAACGGCTGGCCGTCAAAAGCAGCAACTCTGGCGGTCGAAGCGTATCGATGGTTCGACTGAGGATAGCTGGCTGCTCCGGTCGCTGAGATGTGTACGACAATCCCTTTTTGTTGAAACATCCCTCCAAAAAGGGCGATTTGCCGCCTGCCGGAATATCTCTCCCAGCCCCCTTCATCCCAGATGCCAGCGACCAGATGCCGTTTGCCAACAAATTTGCACCAGGCAATCATGGTAAACGGAACTTTTCCGTGAATATCCAGAGGGGTTTTATCGAACTGTTTCCTCTCAACACTTGCATAAATATTGCCTTTATTAAACCGAATGCCTTTGCCGAAAGGGCCACTTTCATCAATCATCAGTTGAGAATCATCATCCTGATAAGGCCAGGTGCCTGCCGTGTAAGACTTGGAATCCCCAATACGCCTAAGCTTCACGGGAAACGAACGCTTCACGACCTCAGGATCGAAATAAGACGCCCAGGTTTTGCCCTCTTCGTGAGAAAAATCCCAAAATGCAACCAGCCCTTTTGTTGCCGCGGTCGTCTGAATGTTGGCTCGTTTCTCAGCACTGATTGACTGAGCAGAAACAGTTGAAGCACTCAAGCAAACAAAAACAAACAGCAGTACAATTTCCAGCTTATACTTATTCATTACCGTTCTTTCCTTTTCAGATTATTATCTGGAAGGCCCCTCTATTTAGCTCCAATGGGGCTCAGGAGGTCCTGTCTGTATGATTTGCTCGTGCCGTATTAAAAGGCGGACACAAATTTTCACTTCCCATTTCTCTATCGATGATAGAGTGTGACAAACCAACGAAAGCACCCTGGAGTAGAAGGCCAACTGGAAAGAAATTGAGGTTTCAGAGACTGAACCGAATTGTAGTAAGGAAAAATTGGTAATTCAAGCACCTTAAACATTGAGGATAATTGGATTGTCATAGTGGGCAGAAATTGATCATTACCAGCACAGAGCTTTGGATTTCAGTGAGGCAATGTGAGAAACTCTTTTTTCTCTGCCTCTCGAGCCTTGTATGTTTCTTCGTAGATTACAATCAGAAATATTCCGGAAATAGACACGTCTGATTGGCTTGCCTCATCGGAAATCGGTAAAGTATTAGCAGCGATATGATACTATCTTAATATTACATGAAATCAGGAGTCTCATTGCCATGTCAGATAAGATCACTTCAGAAGTTGCAGAGTTTCTGTCTCAGTCTCCGATGAAAGCATTTATCGGCGGGAATTGGGTTGAAGCAACTGATGGTGCAACATTCACCACGAACGACCCGGGAACGGGTGAGCGCCTGGCTGATGTGACCGCGATGTCTGCTTCGGATATTGATTTGGCAGTTGAAGCTGCAGATAAGGCATTTCGCACTACCGGATGGGCCGAAATGCCTGCCAACGAACGTGGCGTTCTGCTTCATCGGCTGGCCGATGCCGTTGAACAAAACATAGAGACATTGGCTCGACTTGAAGCACTCGATGCAGGGAAAGTGCTTGAGCAGGCAGTTGGGGATATTCAAAACTTTGTCGATACAATGCGATATTTTATCGACATCTCGTTACATGTTCAGCACCGTATTCCACTGGCGGTTTCAGGACATGAAGCGAGAACTGTCAGGCTGCCCTGGGGCCCATGCGGATTTATTTTCCCTTGGAATTTTCCTTTTCTGCTGATTGGCTGGAACATCGCACCGGCTCTTGCAGCGGGTAATACTGTGGTCATTAAGCCGGCTGAAGATACGCCACTTTCTGCACTTTACCTGGCAAAAATTGCCCAACAGGTTGGAATTCCAGATGGAGTCATCAACGTTGTCACAGGATATGGCGAAACCGCCGGGGCTGCTTTGGCTGCACATCCGAAGTTGCAACGAATGGCAT
>WFOZ01000812.1 GCA_015487825.1 Planctomycetaceae bacterium | reverse complement strand
GTCACACACATTGTCCCATTTTCTTTTCTAACTATTCAGCGGGAGGGTGGCTGGGGACAGATTGTTATTTGAAAAGTATGAATACCCAGCTGACTTTCACACAATCTGCCCCCAGAATTGGACCGCGTTCTCTTTTTCTGGCCGTAAAGGGAACTTCAAACTTGCCTTGTTAACCAGAGGGTAGATACTTCTCGCGGTATCGCATTGAGCAATACTTACTCTTCAATGAGTGAGCGAATTTTGTAGTTGTCGCCGAATCTTGTGTAGATGAAAATCGGGCGGCGGTCCAGCGTGTAGGCTCCGGGCTGGCTTTCCCAATAAGCTCTGTTTTCCAACGACGCAGGCTGGGTATAGAGCAGTCTCTTGCACCGCGGGCAGACGCTGCCGATCGGGCTGGTTCCTGTTTCCGGGAGCTGATGAATCAGACAATGGCTAATGGTTGTCGCTTTCATGCCTCCATCGTTGCCAAATTCGAGTTGGATTTCTACACATTTTTTCCATTGAGGCTCAAGTTTTGTCAGGCAGTATCGAAACCAGTCGTCGAAATCCGCATAACCGGTACAGCATTCGGATGTTGCTTCAGGCAGAAATCCTGAAATGGCTGTTCAATTGAAATTTCGTCTGATTTGAACGATAACCTCCGTATGACTAAACCACTTAATACCCGAGCCTGGGAACTGATTGAGAAAACGCTGGAAAATCCTGGCGAGTTAAAAGCAACCGCCAAGGAGCTTCCGAGCGGAGTACGTATTCTCGATTTTGGTGTAAAAACCGAGGGCTCGATTGCGGCGGGGCTTCTGCTTTCTAAAGTTTGCATGTCCGGATTGGCGGAGATTTCCCTGCAAACTGGAAATATCGAATCGGTTGGTTGGCCGATGGTTCAGGTAACGACCGACTTTCCTGCCCGTGCTTGTCTGTTGAGTCAGTATGCCGGCTGGGAGGTGAAAACCGACAGTTATTTCGCGATGGGATCCGGCCCGATGCGTGCCAATGCGGGACGCGAGGATATTTTCAGACAACTCGATTACCGCGAACAGCATCATCGTGCAGTTGGGGTTCTTGAAGCAGATAAACTGCCCGATTCTCAAACGGCTCGGGAAATTGCGACCAAATCAAATGTGGAACCTGGTAGCCTCGTTCTGATTATTGCCCCAACAGCAAGCCTGGCGGGGAGTTTGCAGATAAACGCCCGGTCGGTAGAAACGGCTTTGCATAAACTGCACGAGCTTGATTTCGATGTCAACCGCATTGTTTCCGCTACCGGGGTTGCCCCACTTTCTCCCGTGGCTGGCAACTCGCTGGCGGCAATCGGTCGTACAAACGATTCGATTTTGTATGGCGGGCAGGTGACGTTATTCGTTCGTGGCGATGACGAATTGATCGAGCAAATTGGCCCGAAAGTTCCCTCAAGTTCTTCTGCAGATTATGGAAAACCGTTTGAGCAGATTTTTCGCGATGTCAATTGCGATTTCTATCAGATCGATCCAATGCTTTTCAGCCCGGCTCAAATCGTTTTTCAAAATATCGAAACCGGTCGCGTGCATTGCTTTGGCAAGACAAACGAAAAGCTGTTGAAAGAATCATTCGGTATTTAATCGAAGTGATTTATTCCGGTGGGTTGAAAATGGGACAACCGTAGAAGCCGCTACGGCTTTAGAGAGATTGAAATCAGTAATGCGAATGCTTCTGATTGGTAACCCGACAAGCCCCTATTGCAGTGAAATTTCCGCAGCTGCGGAAAAGCATCGTATCCGCTGCGATATCGTGCCTTTTGATCAACTTGCTTCTCATCTGAAGGGTAATTCAGAAACGATTTCTACTAAGCACGAAGAATTGCTTTTACCGTTGAATGAATACGACGTTTGCCTGGTTCGTAACATGCCGGGTGGTTCGTTGGAGCAGGTTGTTTTTCGGATGGATCTGCTTTGGTCGCTGGAATCCTGCGGAGTAACCGTCATCAATCCTCCCAAAGCGATAGAATGTGCAGTCGATAAATACCTGACGTTATCGCGATGCAGGCGAGCCGGGTTGGCTGTTCCGGAAACTTATTGCTGTGAATCCGCAGAACAGGCGCTGGCGGTTTTTGATGACATGAATCGGGATGTTATTCTCAAACCGCTTTTCGGAGCCGAGGGCCGCGGGATTGTTAGAATTACCGATCCGGAAACTGCTCGCAGAGTTTTCAACGCCTGGGAACAAATTGGAGCTGTTCTGTATTTACAAAAGTTTCTGTGCAGCGACAAGGCGAACCAGAGTGATCTGAGAATTCTCATGCTGGATGGAAAGCCGCTCGGAGCGATCAAGCGGACTTCCTCGGTCGATTTTCGTACAAACTGCTCGCTTGATGGTGCTGCCAGTTTACACTATCCGAGTGATGCAGAAATTAATTTAGCTCAACAAGCCTGTCTGGCAACCGGGACCATTTTTGCAGGAGTTGATCTGATCTACGATCAGGATGGGCATCTTTATCTGCTCGAAGTAAACGCCTGTCCCGGTTGGAGTGCCTTTCGGAATGCAACAGGAATTGATGTTCCCGAAAAAGTGGTGCAATGGGTAAAATCGATGTGAGTATGGATAAGCAGCACATCCCGAACGATTGGCTCTCTCGCAATCATTCTGAGTGTTGACGGCTTGCTGGCGATGCTGGCAAATCGGGCTGTTTATAGCTGAAAAACGAGACCAAAACTACAAATACAAGTCAGAACAGTTTATTTTCGAAATTTTTCAATTTTTTTGTAGATTATTCCGCCTGTCTGCGTTTCGCACCGAGTATCTGGGATTTATTGTTTATTTTCTTAATAAGTTCTTGAAATCCGATTCTTCATCTGGATACGATCAATCGCTGGTTCAATCCGTAATAATTATCTGTTCGATTCAATCAGATTATCAGTCTCAGAGAATACAGTTTTGCTAGGTCCCCAACGGGTAAGGTGCACTAAATGTCAGTTCAGTCTTTGTTTGCTCGAATCTCCAGCTTGGTTGTTGATCACTCTTTAGGGCAGCTCTCAGGGAGCAAGCGTCGCCTCAAATCAACCCGCCAGCAATCAATGAGCCGGGGGTTCTCCCAGGTTGTAGAGGAAATGGAACAAAGAATTTTGCTCGCCGGGGCAGAAGAGGAACCACACAATGACGTTACTACTTATAGTGGTTTCAAGATAGCTGCGGATAGTTTCCCGGGATTTGACTCTGATGATTTTAACGACTTGCCACAAGCATCTGCAGGAGCCGCCCAAGGGGCTGCGGGGGGCAATGACCCCGGTAATCCACTGAGCAACAGTTATGTTTTTGCTCCAGAAGATATTATGTTTTTGAATAGTAATCCCAGTGCGACAAAAACTATTTATCTCGACTTTAATGGTCAGATCACCAACGACCCTTCTGGTGTTGATCAAACCGGCTGGAATGGCGGTCAACGTATCGATTCGCGTCCTTACGATATTGATGGGGATATTTTCACATTTAATGATCAGGAACTGTCAAACATTTATGATATCTGGCGAAGAGTTTCTGAAGATTTTCGTCCGTTTAATGTGAATGTAACAACTCAAGAGCCCGCGGATTTAGATGACCTGAGAAGACAGATTATTCCTGGAACGGTAATTGATCTGGTTTCCCCTGGAGTTGACGAAGAAAATGGTTCTCAGATAGATGCCATTGAGACGAATCTTGTCTCCGGAAGTACTGCACGTGCAGTCGGAATGAATATAGGTGATGGTGCATTCGGAACAACAAGCGGGGACTACGACTGGTATGCAGTTCGAGGTGTTCAGGCCGGTTCTGTTATTTCGGTAGATATCGATGCTGAATCTATTGGAAGCACACTTGATTCTTATGTCACCATCTATGACTCATTCGGCAATATTGTCGCTGACAATGATGACGTCGATGGGTTTGACAGTGTTATTGCTTATGAAGCGGCTATTAACGGTGATTACTTTGTTGTTGTTAGTGGTGCTACAGGAGGCGGGAAAGAGCAGAGTGTTTCCCAGCCTGAAGCTTTGCTGGTCGGTGGTGCGCAGGATGACCCACTCGACCCATCCTCTGGAGCCGGGGTTAATAGTACAGGAGATTATAACATCGATATTTCTCTTGATCTTGTGGATAGATGGGGAATTCGAGTTGTTGTAGCAGGTGATAGCGGAGAGTGGCTCTCACCCGACTTCGGTATCGTTGGTGGTATCGCATTTGTTGGTTCTTTCAATTCCAGTAGAGATAATCCGACATTTGTGTTCCAGAGTAATCTGGGAGGACTTAGTGGAGCAGTTAATGGTATTTCCGAGGCGATCTCACATGAAGTTGGGCATACGATGGGCCTCGATCACGATGGGCTTTTTCGGTTTAATACCACCACGGGAGTGCAAGATCCAAACTTCAATCAAACTTACTACGGTGGTCACGGCAGTGGAGTCAACAGTTGGGGACCAATTATGGGGGCTGCCTTTAGCCGTTCGATGACTCAATGGAGTTCCGGGGAATACTTTAGCGGACCACTAAGCCGTGACCCCAGTCCAGATGATGGAAAAAGACATTACCAGTTTGAAGCTAACAATTCGGTTCCCTTCGGACACGGAGCTCAGCAGGATGACCTGTCAATTATTACTGGTGGGAATGGGTTTGGTTACCGTGTAGATGATTACGGTGACACGCTGGCAACAGCCACTCCGCTGACTGAAGTGACTCCCTCTTCATTTTACGATACCGGGATTATCACAAAAAGAACTGACTTGGACTGGTTCTCATTCTCTGTGCCACAGCTAAGTGGTTTTGAGGTTACAGGAGTTGATATCAGAGTCAACCCTGCTGCGTTGAGGCCCAATCTTGACCTTGCTGTAGATCTTTTCAACAGTGCAGGTCAACTGATTACATTCAGTAGTCCCGAAGGCAGGCTTGATGGAACAATCACTTTCGTTCTCGATCCGGGAGAAACTTATTACCTTCGCGTTGATGGAGTAGGCTTCAAGAACGTATCAATTGGCTATAGTGACTATGGCAGTCTGGGGTACTACGAGGTTGAGCTGGATTACTT
>WFOZ01000811.1 GCA_015487825.1 Planctomycetaceae bacterium | reverse complement strand
TTTTTCATCTTTTGCTACAACTTTGAGCTGGCGTAGCCGTTGAGAACAGATGAAAGGGCTCTCTTTCCAAGTACGGAACCGAGTCTATGAGTAGCTGGACAGCGTCAGGTTTACCAGAAAAGAATGACCCGTAAGACGGTTTTCCAAAACCGTCTTACGGGTCATTCACCTTGCATTTACTCAATGTAGATGAATCCTTCTATTGATGTTACTTGAACCAATACTGTGCTAAACTGTGTAACTTATTATTCTGAAAAAAGTTAGGGGATAATGTGAGCAGAGCTTGGCGTTGTCCAGGTAGTCACTGCCAGGCTGCTCATATCGCCTTCTGTTTGAGCGGCTCACGCTTGCTTTCGTTCTGAAGAGTTTTAAGTTCAGCCTTCCAACGTTTCAGCCTCTCATCATCTCCTGTTCGTTCAGTCAGGCGAATCAGCCGATTGACCGCTTCGACTAGGCGAACGTGAATGTCGGTTGTTGTTTTTGTCTGAGATGACTTCAATCCATTGTAGGCAGCAAGAAGTAAAGGTCGGGCTTTATCGTATTTCTTTTGCTCTAACAAAGATTCTCCCCACAGGGATTGAGCATTGAATGTTGTCCATGCAGTCGGTTCTTTTTTGTGACGAATCTCATAGCCTTCATGCAGCAAAGCTTCTGCTTGTTCATAGTCTTTGCTTTCAAGCAAATCGTCGCCCAAATTGACAAGCTCCTGAGCCAGTTCAATCGATTTTGGCTGATGTTCTTTTCTGGCCGATTGCAAATCGGCTTCGACACTTACCATAAACATGTCATGTTTCCCTGACTTACGGTACGCTTCTCGCAGAGCTTTACGGGCCCATGTATGCTCGAGGTTACCCCGACTGAGTTCCACCGGCTTTGTTAAGATCAAAATCGCCTTGTCAAACTGGTCAAGTTGGTTGTAAAGGTATCCAAGATTAATCATGCTGCCAATCGTTGCTTCGTTATCAGGCCCTAACTGGCTTCGACGGATATTCAGAATTTCTATAAACAGTGGGATTGCTTCCTTGGTACGCCCGGCTGCATCGAGAGCATGGGCGAGTTGGCTGACTGCACTGAATGTTTTCACGTGATCTTTACTGGCGACCATCCGAGCCCATGCAAGCTGCCGTTCAAGTAGTGGGATTGCCTTTTCTTCCTGCTCTGTTTTCAGATAGGCTTGAGCGAGATTGATGGCACAGGAGACCGAATTCGGATGTTCGCGCCCCAGCGTTCTGTCAAAACCATCAAGAGCCTGTTCAAACTTTTCAATCGCAAGATCAACTTGCCCCAGATGCAAAAGGTGATTAGCCAGATTGTTGAGACTGATCAATGTTTGAAGATGATCCTCGCCGAGTTTCAACTTTCTGGCCTCCCAGACTTTTTCAGCCAGTGCACTGGCCTGCTTGCGTTGACCAGCGGCAGCAAGCACAGTCGCCAGCACGTTTTCGCAGCCAAGGGTGTCGGGATGGTCCTCTCCAAGTTTGTCTTGCATCACAGGTAAAGCCGCTTGCAGTAAGTCGAGAGCATCCTTGTTTCGACCAGCAGTGTTATAAAGGTTCGCCAGGTTAATCATGGCGATAAGGGTAAAGGGATGATTCTTACCCAGGTTTTCTTTTCTCAACCGAAGCACTTTTTCCAGCAAGGCGATTGCGTCTTTTTTGCGGCCCAGCTTGTTGTACATTTCAGACAAGTTGTTCATGGTCGTTATGGTTTGTGAATTGATTTCTCCGAGGTATTTCTGCATTTCCATAACCGTCTGCTCCATCAACGGCAAGGCTTCACTTCCCCTCCCAGCCGCCTGATAGACAGTAGCGAGATTACTTTTGGCGACTAACGCATCCGATTGAAATTCATCATGTTCTCCCTCAAATTTACCGACAACCTCTTCCAACAATAAAATCGCCTGATCCAGGTTTCCGGCCCGCTGGTGCGTCATCGCCAGAATATTGAGCAACTTGGCCAGGTTTGCCTGGTTTTCTTGTGGATTCTGGCGAAGAATCTTGGTCGCTTCCTGGGCGGTACTAATGGCCGCTTCGTAATCCCCCAAACCGAGAAAGGCTCTTGCCAGAGTTGTCAATAATTCAACTCGTCCCTGTTCATCCAGTTCAGAATTTTTCAGGCTCTGCAGCGCATTGAGCAGCACTTGACTCGCAGGCATATTCGCATGAGAACCGGCGTTGGGATCCGCACTCAGAAACGAATCGGTCACAATTTTCAACACGTCAGCAGAACGTTTAGCCGATTTCTCAGCTTCGGTTCGAGCAAGGCTGGCGATCTGTTCCTGACGTTTCGCTCTTTCTGTTTCACGATGAGCTTCTTCCGATTTTTTTTCAGCCAGTTGTTTTTTTTCAATAGCATCCTGTCTTGCCTCTCGTTCCAGGCTGGCACTGCTGTTAGCTTGTAATAACCCGTACGAAGTTCCGGCAATTCCGCCAATCAACAGAACAAAAATCGTCGCCACAATTCCAACCAGAGCCCGGTTTCTGTGAATGAACTTTTTTGTTGTATAGGCAAGAGACGCAGGCCGTGCATTCACAGGCGAACCGGTCAAATAATTCTCGATATCTTTCGAGAAGGCAGCGACTGATTCATAGCGATCTCCTTTTTCTTTCTCGAGCGCCTTCATCACAATCCAGTCAAGCTCGCCGGACAGTTCGCTTTGGAAGCGGGACGAATCGATTTGGCGACAAAGCGTCACTTCAGAACGAGTCGAGTCCTCATAAGCACTCAGGCGACGACTCAGGCGTTCCGGTTCATGAGTCAGGACGATACTCAACTGTTCATGCAGACCAATCTGTAGCATTATTTCCCGTTGAATCGGAGTTGAGCCGACAAGCAATTCGTAGAGAATGACTCCCAGCGAATACAGGTCGGAACGTGTATCAACATCGTGCCTTTCCACCGAAGCAGAATCCCGACCAGGCGGCTTTCTGCCAGCCTGTTCGGGGCTCATGTATAACAGTGTCCCTACAACATCGTTGGCACCCGTTTGTAATGAAAGATCTGTCAGAGACCCGCTGAGCCACTTGGCCAACCCGAAATCAACGACCTTCACCACCGGCTCATTATCCTGAAACGCAATCAGGATATTGGATGGTTTCAAATCGCGATGAATAATTGCTCGTTGATGCGCATGAATGACTGCAGAGCATATATCAAGAAACAGCTTGAGCCTCTCACGCAGGGACAACCGGTTTTGATCACAGTATTGAATAATATTAACAGGTTTATCTGCAGAGCTGCAGGCCAGTTCCATTGTCAGAAATGGACAATTTTCGTCGGTTGTTCCCCCATCCAGAATCTTGGCGATATTCTGATGCTCCATTTGTGCCAACGCCTGACGTTCGCTATCAAAACGGGCCAGCATCATCCTGTATTGCCCGTCATCATTTAGATTGTCTGGCGTTCGATTCATCAGCTTGAGCGCAACGCGTCGCCGAAACGGCTCGAGTTGTTCGGCTAACCAAACAACGCCAAACCCCCCACTTCCCAAACGATGGATCAGCCGATATCGAACTCGACCGCCGACACGAACCTCATCGACAGTTCCTGCAACCGTTTCGGTTTTCATTGAAACAGTTTCGCAGGCGTACAGATGCTCGTGGAGTACCTGTTCGGCGAGTTGCCCCGCTTCCTGACCAAATTTATTGTAAGAGGTTGCCTCAACGGATTGATCAAGTTTAAGCAAATAAATGATTTCCAGCGGAATCAGATTTTGCAACAGCGGCCTCTGTAATTGATCACCGGCTTTCTTGAGAAACTCTTCAATACAGGGGCGGCGACCGGTCGATATTTCCGCTTCAAATTGATCGCACAATTCATCGATTAAAAGCTGGTCTTGGTATTTCATGCAAATGCGTCTCCGTAGTCGCTCCAACAATTGCGAATTAATACCAAGCGGCGTTCGATCGTCCTTTCAATGACTTCCAGCTTCTCGCTGATTTCGCGATTGGTGAAACCCAGGAGTTTTAATTCAGCGACCTGCCGATGCGAGTCTTTATCAAGAGCATCGAGCATCTTCCGGACTTCTTCCACAGCCATGACTGAAATCTCTGGAGTCGGTTTGCAATCACGAAGTTCATCCAACAACCAGTTTGAAGCCTTTTCACTCAGCGGAATCGACCTTCGTTTCTCCGCCGCTGCGCGCCGCCGCTGGTGGTGTGCTTTACGAATCGTAATCGTCACAAGCAACGGCCAGAGGCTGGAACGATCACAAAGATCGGGAAACTGACCTTGCTGGATTCGGTAGAAAAAAGACTGAAAAGCATTCAGGACAGCGTCATCTTCGTCTTCCTCTCGCTTTGGCGACCCATCCAGTTTATTGCGGGCAACCTGCACCAGGCGAGTATAATACCGATTCCACAACTCCTGCTGGACGGCTCCCTGCTCGCCTTCCTGAAGTCGCTCAATCAAGTTCGTGATAGAATGTTCGTCCTGCATAACTCGTCAACTCTAAAAGCTCAGCACGGTTGGTCCATTCTGATAACCGACACAAAAAACTGTTTGAAAATATGCAATACGCAAAGAAATTGACCTTTAGCAGTATGAGTTTACAAACGCGCAAGGGGGAGACCGGGCATTGACCGTGCCAACCCCGGAACGGCCGATCGATAATTTGGTATTTATCGTGGCTCCATCTGCTTCCAGACGGGCCCCGTTGATGACTCGCAACTGATTTTGGGAGAGCACATACAGCTCGGGCGTGTTGTCCCAGACAGTATCTGTTGTAATGTCTCCAGTCACATTGATCAGTAAAACCCGCGACTTCAGAAATTGAACTTCTGAAACCTGAGTTTGACTGTGAATGCGCCTGCGAGATAGACGATTATGTCGGGATAGATTTATCCGGGAGAGCATTATGAGCAATAACCATGTGAAAACAAATGAAATGCGCGGATGACAATCAATGCTCAACAATATACATGAGCACGCCGAATGTCTATTTTCTATTGATGAAAAATTGTAACTACTCAGCGGTAATTGGTATGGACTGGATTTTCATTTTAGTGTAGTAGCATCTGGTAAGGAGTTTATCAAATGTCACTACAATTGCCAAACCTTACTGATCTTTCTCATTCTGAAAAAGATCAGCTCATTCAGCGATTCTTTGATGAACTCACAGCTTTGCGAATTGAAGTGAATCAACTGAAAGAAGAAAATAAGTTCCTGGATTCGTAATCCAATCTAGTTCGTCGGAAAGCTCAAGTGAGACTGTGCCCAACCTGAAGCAGGCCTGATCAGCTCGGTTTTGCTTTAATTGTTCTTGAATATTGTTATCCATTTTATTTTGCCAGTTCTACAATGAGTGACAGATTTTTTTTCGCATACACATCCACAATATTTGTGCGTGCGTGTCCAAGTCCCAATTGAGCGGCTTCAACACCGTGAAGCTGGCGCATGCGTGTCGCATAGGTGTGTCGTAGCTGATAAGGAGTCCAATTCGGAATTGATTCCGCTTTCGAATCGGCAGCCTGACGTACTCGATTGGATTTTTTGATGCCGTAAGAAATGGCTCGGCGGTAACTGTCCGGGCAGTAACAATTTCCTTTGGGGCGTTTCGATTTGCGAG
>WFOZ01000810.1 GCA_015487825.1 Planctomycetaceae bacterium | reverse complement strand
CATTGAAATAATGTAAATATTCAGCAATGTTTGGTTATTGCAGAAATTAAGGTTATTTGTAGGGTCCGCTATTGCGGACCACGATGGGAAGTGCATCCTCCTATTTCTGCGGTGGTCCGCAATAGCGGACCCTACGCCAACGCTGAATAGTTACGAAATAACGCAAATAATCAACACCTGAAAAAGTGGTGTTGGGTTACTTCAAAATCTTTCAATCTATTCCTCTGAGTTCTCTGGGCCCTCTGTGGCTATCAAATATCCTGCCACTTTTGCGCAGCATTTTATTGATAAGATACTAATTCGCAAAAGTATCAGGATTATTGATCGCTCGTAGGTCAGTCTTTTCGAATCTGTTTCAGATTCGATCCCGGCAGGTTGCGTATTTGAGTTGCATACGCTTCCACATTTTCAGCTGCTTCGATCAACCGAACCGGACATTGCTGAGCCGCCATGGCAATCGCCTGGGGAGTATCGAGGACTCTAAGAACATTCAAAAAGATCGCGCCGGTAGCTTGCGAGCCGGAAAGATCCTGCAAGGTCAATTCAGAGACCCCGGTTTCAAACAGGGAAGCAAACAGCGTAATCCCGGCTGCGACTCCCCGGGCACGAAGTTTAATTTTCCTGTTTTTACATTCGGGAATTTCGCGGACGGCGTGCAAGGCCTTTCGCACATCCCAGGCTCTCATGCCATCAAGAGATTCTCCAATGAGTACAAAACGCCTGCGAATTTGAGTTCGCTTCCGTTTGTTGTCTTCCCAGGCGGTAGGACCTATCCCACGAGTGGGAACAAAGCAGGTTGTGCCGAGTTCTGCGACAATACTTTGCTGTAATTTTCCGGTTTCAAAATCTTTCCAGTCTTCTTCACCAAGAATGTATAGTGTGACTGAATCGCGCTTCGTTTTTTGCGAAACCGGTTCGACAACATACAGAGGCAGAACGAAGGGAGCTTGTGGCGTGAATGAGTAAACGGTCGTTTTCATATTTCCGTTTGTGGTAGAACCAACTCTGGTTACATTCAATGCAGCAGTCTGTTCATCCGGTTTGGGCCAACGAGAGAAACTCCGTTTCTTTAATTCAGCTTTCCATTGTTTTTGCTGGGCATTCCATTGCTCTGCAGATTTCGGAACAGGCACTGTTGCCCGAGGCACAAATGAATCGTGGATTACTGTTGTGCGTTCACCCTTCGGCAATTGTTTGAAGACTTTAAGCTGCTCCGGCTGGAGAAGTTTTTCGGATGGTTCGAGGTCATCACTTTTTTGGTCTTTCAGAAAACGGTTGAACCATTCAAAAGCATTAACCTGCAGGCGTTGCGTATCTTTATGCGGACCTTCAGAGATTGCGATACCGATTTTATCACCGGCTCCCAATTCCTCGTAAAGGTGTCTGGTCTGCCAGTAAACATCCATCACCCCATCAAGTGGGAAGATCCCGTCTTTATCGGTATTGGTAATCAGTAAAGGTCTGGGTGCAACCAGCGCGGCGACCATCGGGAAATCCCAACCGTAGGAATTGATCATGAACATGCAATCGCAATGCCCCTCGACACAGCCATCAACAACATAATTTCTCAGGGAAGTAATTCCTGCCACCGGGACAGCAACTTTGATGCGTTCATCCAAGGCGGCGACCCACCACGAATAAGCCCCTCCTCCGCTTCGTCCGGTAATACCGATGCGTTCGCCGTCAACTTCGGGCAGAGTTTGCAGATAATCGATGGCCCGAATACCGTTCCAGGCTTCGACACCAGCCGGTGTGTACCCCCGGGCATTCCACCACCACATCCCCTTGCTGTAAGTCCCATGATGTATCCCCTGCAGCTCGCCTAACTGAACCGTGTCGATCATCAGGCAGGCATAACCATTTCTGGCGAACCAGATGCCGTGATGATGGTAACATGTTTTGTTTCCATAGCTGACACCATCTTTTATTTTACGGGCATGACCACAAACATACAGAATTGCAGGGACGGGCTTTTCGATTTCCTTTGGCAGATACAAATTCGCAGTCACATACAATCCGGGAGACGATTGATAGTGCAGTTTGCGAACGATGAATGAATCTTCGGTTATCTCGCCGGTCACTGTCGCCTGCAAAGGTGTCCGCTCAGGCAACGGAGAGAGTCCCAGCATTTCTGCAAGTTGTCTGCGATACTTCT
>WFOZ01000809.1 GCA_015487825.1 Planctomycetaceae bacterium | reverse complement strand
GGCGATGCCCCAGGCTATGGTAAAAGAGGCCTTCAGCCAAAAAAAGTAAAACTCGACAGTAATTGCTTGGTACAAAGTGATTTTTGATCACTCAAACCGGCTGCACATAGAATCCGGTAGAGTCAGCGTATTTTGAGTTAACTGAGGGTCTCTTAACCGAGACATGCATTTCGCCAACATTTTTTTTGTTTCAGAAACATCAATGAATTCAACATCATCAGATTCTTTTTCAATTTCAGGAATTGTTCCCCCCGTTGTGACGCCTTTGCTGGAACGTGACACGCTTGATGTTGAGGGGGCAAAGCGGCTTGTTGAACATATTCTGGCAGGTGGAGTAAGTGGATTGTTCATTCTGGGGACAACCGGCGAGGCGCCCAGTTTGAGTTATCGGTTGCGACGTGAATATATCGAACTGGTTTGCGGTGTCGTTGAAAAACGAGTTCCGGTTCTGGTTGGAATTACCGATACAGCATTTGTTGAATCGGTATCGCTGGCAAAATTTGCTAAGCAATCCGGAGCGGATGCTGTTGTTCTCTCAACTCCATACTACTTTCCGGCCGGTCAGACCGAATTAACTCAGTATGTCTCGCATATTGTTGAAGAACTACCTCTGCCGTTGATGCTCTACAATATGCCAAGCCTGACTAAAGTATGGTTTGAAATTGAATCGCTTGAAAAGTTGGTACAACATAAAAATATTGTTGGTGTCAAAGACAGCAGTGGGGATCTCGATTATTTCAGGCGTCTTGTTGAATTGAGAAAACTACGACCGGATTGGTCTTTCATGGTAGGGCCGGAACATCTGCTGATCGAGGCTCTGAAACTGGGGGGAGATGGCGGCGTCAACGGTGGGGCAAATGCTTTTCCGGAATTGTTCGTCGGATGCTATAACGCGTATCGGGAGAAGGACGACCAGAAAGCTACTGATTACCTGAAATGTATCGAAGCCTTACAGGAAATATACTCCGTTGGAAAGTACGCTTCCCGGCACATCAAAGCGACCAAGTGTGTCCTTTCATTACTTGGAATTTGCGATGATAAAATGGCTGAACCATTTAATCACTTTCTGCCTCCCGAGCGAGAAAAAGTGAATCAGATACTTCGGAAACTCATTCCCCGGTTCGATTCAATTGGTCTGTCATTACCCGGCTTGAAGTGATGTTGTAACTTTACACGACTCCACCGCTGTGGTTTGTTTCAGGATCTTTTCTGTGAAGCATACTTGAAAAATGCTATGCAACTGTCCTACTGCGGTGGAAGTTGAAACCAGGGAGGAAGTGGTGGAGGAGAGTCGTCGAGGTTGTGTTTGCAACCGAGGCGTAATTCTTCAGCCGGGATTGTATCGATCGATTCAATTAATTCCTGAAAGAGCCGGTGAATACGAGGAAGGTCAACTGCACGTACTTTGTCGATTGTATCCTGAGGATCGAACAGGTAGAGCGGACCGCTGATATGACAGACAGACGGGATTCCCGCTGTGAAAAACGGGGCGCTGTCACAGGGCGGTTCCGGTCCGAACAGATAGGGATCGACTCCCATCATCCGTTCCAGTCCCTGCTTTTTTACCCCAGCCTCCAGCAGGGAAACCAATGTCGGGTTATTTTCCATGAATAATATTCTGACTTCCGGTTCGTCCGTCAGTCGATACCCTCCTTGGTCATCGGGTTCTGCTTCCTGAGCGATATGTTCAATCCCCAGAGCGGCAACTGTATTTCGCAGTAAGCCGTCGCGGTGCTTATCCACAAAAACCCGATTTCCGATCCCTCCGTGAAAATGCCCCGAAGAAGCTACAAAGACCAGATTTCGTTGCAGTTGTTCTGTCCGCTTGGAAAAGTATTGTGCCAGTGAGAGCAATACAGAAAGGCCGGAAGCATCTTCGACCGCAGAAGCGAACGGTGCATCGTGATGGCAAGTTAGAATGATCGATTCCTCTGTTTTACCGGGAACTGTTGCCACAACATTATGTGAATCGACTTCTCTGGTTGTTCCGATGCTTTTCAACATCAGTGGCCTTCCCTGCTGAGCGGCTTTTGTCAGTTCTGCTCCAGATTCTCTACCAACCCAGACCGCAGGAAGTCCTTTTAAATGTCCATCGTAAGGGACATAGTGGGCTGCGCCGTCGATTGGTGAATCTGCCAGAATTCCAATAAGGCCGATGGCGCCACGTTTTTGAACTTCGTAATAAGCGGGGAAGTTTGTGATCAGCCAGTTCGCACAATGCAGCGAACCATCGGGAATAGTCTGGCGAGGATCATTAACGAAACAGGCTACTTCTTTCAGGGCAGAAGCGGAGAGATCTCCGAACCGCAGGTTCATCACGGCAATTTTTCCCCGCAAATCCAATGCCTGCAACTCTTCCGCAGAACCATCACCGATAAACAGAGTCTCTGCTTCTATACCTTCCTGGGGAGTCCATGCTGTGTATGGAACGGAATAACAGGGGACCTGCTGGTTATCTTGTTTGATCGACAGTTGAGAATCAGTCAGGTTCCAATGATTCACTGCGACATTTTCCAGATGGACCTCCGATAAACCGAATTCACGAAAGCGTTTCTTCAGGTATTGTTCAACCGCCAGATTTTCATCTGAACCGGGACGCCTTATTCCGAATGCAACAATTTCTCTGATCCAGTTGAGCATTATCTCCTGCATCGATTACCCTTCTAAAAAAATCATTGTTGTCGTATTGAACTCACCTGCCAGTTATGGAGGGCTGATTGCCTCTGGCATCATAGCCGTAAAATTTTTGGAAAAAAGTGAGTTGAATCTAAGGAGGTAATTTATTGTTCGTATTTGCAGTCTGCCGCAGTTGATTGTAGGCTGAATAATGCTTCCATAATCAGGAATGCTTTTTAATGGCGGATAGCTTGAATTGTTCACGAGCAAATCAGCAGCAACGTGCAATCCCCGATTCATGCGAGGAACCGAGGAATAGTGCCGACGTTAGATGAATTTTCGAGTTAGCGCCTCGCAGGCCACCAGAGGCTGTTCTGTATTACTAACGGTAAAAGTTTGCGAACGGCTCGCAAATTTTAGAAATATATCAGTTTGGTTACGGCTATCAGAATGAACCAGCCG
>WFOZ01000808.1 GCA_015487825.1 Planctomycetaceae bacterium | reverse complement strand
TTGCGATATGCGTTCAACTCTTTTGGAGACAGTTTCCTCCCCGTACTGAAAAACTCGTTCAGGGTTGAGTCGATTTTGGCGTAAGCATCAGTGGCTCCCACGTCATTGTTGTCAAAGTGGATTGCAACTTCAGAATTCTTCAAGAATCCACCTTGAGTAAAGTTTTGACTTCCGGTGATGCAATCCCAAGAACCATCGTCATGCTCGAACAAATAAAGCTTCGGATGAAAAACACCATCCGGGTTCATCACAAAGCGAACTCTTGAGTTCGCAACGAACGCTTCGATGAAGTCAGGATGAGTTTGATAGAAGTGGACTCCGACCGACAGTTGCTCGATCTTATCTTGGAACTTCTCCAGTGTGTCGAACAGCGGAAACCCATGTGAAGCCCACGCAACCGCCCACCGAATCGACTTGCATTTTCGTA
Organism: Planctomycetaceae bacterium; assembly: GCA_015487825.1. GTDB lineage: Bacteria > Planctomycetota > Planctomycetia > Planctomycetales > Planctomycetaceae > Rubinisphaera. Next base: position 2,870 of record WFOZ01000808.1, on the reverse strand, counting down.
CAAGAGCGGAGACTTCCTCTTTACATTCATGAGGGTTGGCTAGAAATCGCATTGTCAGTCCAAGTCCGATGTGGTGTTTGCTTTGAGTAATGCCTCACTGGAGACATATCGTTGTCCCATCGTGAATGCAGTGGTTTTCCCGGTTTTGGATCTCTTGTCATTGGGGACCGGTTGCGGAAGTTTGAGTGTCTCTGGTGAATCGGGTGCCGAAAGAATGATTACCTTGTGCCGCCGTCCCTCTTCACGGCGATTGTCATCAAGAAGACGATTTACGAGCTTTCCGAGTTGTCCATCGTAGACATCACGTTTTATTTCGATGTCTTCATATGTTTCCACAATTCGTGGAACAAGTGGATAAATGACGCTCTTTGAATAGAAGCCAACTCGAGATACCTGCTGAAAGGATCGATTCGGCTGGCAAACGTAGGCATGAATGTCGTTGTATTCCTGCCAAGCACTTCTGGCGGCGACGATCACAACGTCATTGGGATTGGCAAGCAGCTCCTCGGCCTCGAACATTGCTTGCAACTCACGCAACAGGAATGCCTCACGTTCAGAGACAACTTCCTTCGAATCATCAAGAAGCTCATCAATAGCTTGATCAAGCAAAGCAAACGAAGACCATGCTATCTGGTCATCGTTCAATTCATCCAAGACAGCGGGGCGAGCATCATCCGGCGTCAGCACCAACAGAAGAGCATTCTTTTCCCCGACCTGATCCAGACGGTCAATGTGACGCTTGATCTGCGGGAGATGTACTCCATTGCGTTCTGTTTTGGTTTCGAGAAGCAAACACACGCTGCTCTGGATGATTGCATCGGGAACACCTGCACTCCCTTTTGAAGGCTGGTTTTCAAATTGAACCAACTCAAACTCGGACTGTTCGAGCAAGGCCCCTAGAAGACGTTGAATTCGATCAAGTGACAAAGATCGAAGCACGGCAAGAAATGACGCAGTGACTCTATTTTCTCCGGTTGAGTAGGTTGAGAATATGCTGGTCATCGGTGGTTGCTTACCTTTCTTCTTTTTATCTCTTTTGGAGCCATGGTTCTTTCCAGTTCCTTGTCTTGCACCACCCCATTGTTAATCAAAAGTCTGCATCAATCATGTTCCTCAATCCGCAATTGACAGGCTGCCGTGCGCAACGTTTTTCTACTCATTGCCAGGCAATAAGAACGTGCTGAGAATCAAATCACTTTTGCTTTTTCTCTGCTTCCCGATTTTCCTGCTCAGCGGCCTGGTTCAAGGTCCATACGATCCAATTGGACAGAGAGCGGCCGGAATTAACCGCTGCGATCTTCCATTCATCTTTATCCGCGCTTTTGCAACGGAAAAACATTGTATCGTCGTTTGTAGCTGACATGCCAAGATCGTAATAGTAACAGGTTTCAAGGTAAATACACTTGATTTCTGATGAATAAATAATGTATATACATGCTCATGAAGCTGATGGTGCGCTGTAGAGAGACAATTTAATCAACAAGACAGCTCAAGGCTGTTTTGAATTCCCGGCCAGAACTGAGCACCACCAGTTTTGGCCGGGTTTTTTATTGGGCACAATAATCCCCTTTATCGTAGAGAGGCAGAAACGATGATCCAGAAAACAGAGACCGCTTTGATTCCGGCGGTTGCTTACATTCGTATGTCAACTAGCAAGCAGGAAGACTCACCAGAGCGACAGCGGGGCGAGATTAACAGGCTCGCAAGCCGTGATGGCTATAAAATTCTTCGTTGGTATGAGGACCACGGTTTAACGGGAACAGAAGGATTGAATCGTCCAGAATTCCAGCGATTGCTTTCTGATGCCGAGGGTGGTGATTTCGACGCCATTTTGATGTACGAACAAAGTCGATTCTCACGACAGGATATTTTTGAAGTGATGCCCTATTGGGGCCAATTGAATAAAGCAGGTGTTCGCTTAATAACATGCCAGAACGGAGAGATTGAATTTGGCGATCTTGGCGGCCTGCTTTCTGCCATCGTGGGGCAACATGGTGCACGATCAGAATCAGTAACTTTCGCAAAACGAACCGTTTCGGGGAGACGGGCAAAAATTGAAAAGGGAGTCTTTTTCGGCAAATCCGCATTTGGGTATGATCGAATCATTAAAGACCATTCAGGAAAGGTGATTGATCGGGTTCACGCAAGCAGAAAGTTTGAGCGATCTCATGACCAGATTTCCGAACTTGTTCCATCGTCTGATCGAAAAGCAGTCGAGGCAATCCAATATGCTTTTCAGGCGATTCTTGATGGTTTTCGAATTATAGATGTTGTTAAGGAATTTCATCGTCGCGGGTTAAAAACTGCTCGAGGTAATCGATTTCGCTTCGAAGGGGTGAAGCGGATATTACAATCTCCAACATACGCGGGCAGACTGGTGTTCGGGCGCTACAGCAATGGGAAGTTTGCAAGAATTGACGATGATGGAATCATTGTGAAAGAAAACTGCCACGAAGCGATTGTTTCCCCAGAGGTCTTTGATCAGGTTCAGGTAATCCTGAGTGAAAATAAGCAGGAACATGCTAAAACAACTCCAGGAACCTATCTGTTGAGCGGCCTGGTAAGATGTAAGCAATGCGGTTCGAAATGTTATGGCAGTCATGGTGGCGGAAAGACAAACCAGAGATATAAAAGGTACTTCTGCTGCAAGCCAACAAACACCCTGTGTAAATCGCCAAGTGTACTATCCAGTCGACTTGAAAAAGCAGTGCTGAAGCGTATCAAGTCGCACTTGCTGAGTGATGAGAATCTTGAGCGATGCTGGCTCTCGACAAACGCTCAACCTCTCTCCATTCCTCAGTCTGAAAATGTTGCTGAAAAATCTTTGGCTCTTAAGCAACAGATTGAAGCAGCAGAGCGAAATTTAATAC
>WFOZ01000807.1 GCA_015487825.1 Planctomycetaceae bacterium | reverse complement strand
CAGGGGGTAGTGCCTATGGTTCCAGCGGAGGAGCTTATGGCTCCAGCGGTGGATATAGTCATGGCTCTTACGGTTCCAGTGGAGGTTATAGTCACGGGTCCTATGGATCTTCGGGAGGCGTTATCATTCACCAGGCCCCGGCAGTAATTCGTCGCCGTCCCCCTATTGCTTCTCCTCCTGCGAAGGCGCCAACTCCGCCTCAGAAAGCTCCTGCTCCCCAGGCACCGAAGCCTGCTCCAAAGAAAAAAGAGAATCAGGCTCGGATGACGATTCAGGTTCCGGCAGATGCGATTGTTTCTTTGAATAATCAACAGATGAAACTGACGGGGCAGAGACGTAAGTTTATCTCTCCGGTCTTACCATCGGACAATGCCTACACCTATTCCATTCAGGTCGAAGTTGTTCGGGATGGGAAACTCGTAACCATCCAGAGAAATCAAATTGTTCGAGCAGGTGGAAATTATGAGTTGACTTTCATCGAGCAAAATGGAAAATTGGTGTTTGTCGGGCCTGTAACAGGAAATGTAGTCGCGATACATTAAATGGTATAAGAAGTTCGTCAATTCACCGGATGGAATTGAAGCGCTGTGCTGAACAGCGTGGCAAATAGATAAGGAGAGAGGGATCATTATTATCCTCTCTCCTGTTTTTTTACACCGAAATTGGACATCAAGGTTGCATTCACTCTGTTATTTAGTAGTTGATAAATAGCTACCAGGTTGCTGCAGAGGAAATTATCGTAGAGCTTGTCTTCCAGGACTTAAAATGATGAACAGAACCGAAATCCCTCCTTTGCTTTCAGAAAAGGCCGTTTCTTCAGTGCCTCAACGTAGTCTGTTGAAACGTCTCGGGTTCTATGCACTTAATGCAGCCATCATGTTTCACCTGATTGCTGTTTGCGCTGCTCCCGTTTCCGTTTCACCAGCTTCGGAACTGGAACAATCTCTGTGGGTTTCGGTTGCGCCTTATGTCCAGGTGCTTTATCAGAATAATGGATTTCATTTTTTCGCACCGAACCCGGAAGGGGCACACACAGTACATTACACGCTGACTTATGAAGACGGAACGACCGAGCAGGGGCAATTCCCCCATCGGAAAATCTGGCCCCGATTATTGTATCACCGCCATCTGATGCTTTCGGAAAGTTTGGCGGCAATGGAAGGCGAACGCCGCGAAATGATGATTCGCGATTTTGCATATCAGGTTGGCAAAAGTCATGGAGCACAACAGAACACGCAAATTACGATGACTCTTGTCAGACATGATATTGCACTGAGGGAACGGATTATTGCTGGAGGGAGTCTGTTTGATGAAGATCTGTATCAGGAAATGCCTTTAGGAACATTCACATGGGCCGACTTATCAGCCACCTCCTCAGTGAATTCGGTAGCTACTGCAACCGAGTAGCCGAAGCATGGAACAAATTCTGGTTTACGCCACGAGACCCGTATGCACTCTGTGTGATTCGATGTCTCGTCGGCTGGATGGCTTTTTACACCACGTTTGTATGGGGCCTTGAACTGGATGCGTTCTTTTCGCCACGCTCTTTCAACTCAGCGGCGATGATTCAGGATCATTTTGCCAACGTGGAAGGACCCTATGCCCTTTCTTTCTGGAACTGGGTGCCGCAAGAGTGGATGTATCAGGTCCACTACCTCAGTTTGGGGGTCGCGTTCTGTTTTATGATCGGACTGTTCACTCGCGTCACTTCTGTAATGACGCTGATTATCCTGATTTCATACGCTTACCGTGCCCGGTTTGCCAATTACGGCCTGGATCAGATCAATATTATTTTGACTTTGTACCTGTGCATTGGAAACAGCGGTGAATACCTTTCGGTCGATCGCTTAATCAAACGATACCGAATTGTTAAAGGGAAAATTTACGCAGGCTTCGGTCTCTGGAAGATTTCCCGGGGACCGACTGCAACGGTTGCCACAAATATCGCTACCCGGATGATGCAGTTTCATTATTGTGTCATTTATATGGCAGCCGGGCTGGGAAAACTGCTTGGAGAAACATGGTGGGATGGCACCGCGATGTGGCGCGGCCTGGCGATTTCAGAATATCAAACATTCGACATGACCTGGATGGCTTATTATCCGTGGGCAACAGATTTTATCACTCACTTAACCATTGCCTGGGAAGTCTCTTTCTGTTTTCTGGTCTGGCGACCTTTAACTAAAAACTGGATGCTGCTGCTTGGAGCGGGAATGCATTTGGGAATCGGGTTGATGCTCGGGATGTGGACTTTCGCCACCTGTATGATTTTTGGATATCTCAGTTTTTACGAGCCGGAAAAAGTGCGTGCATTTTTACGATATTTCCGGGAACTTCTTTTCAGTTCTGAGCAGAAAATGATTGAAGTTGCAACTTCTTCTGCTCATTCCATGAACACCGCTGCATTGAAAAAAGCCTTTGACATTTCGGATCGGCTCGTGCTGGTTGTGGATGGCTCACCTCCTGATTTTGAGGAACAGCGGGCAGGAGCGATTGATACTGATTCTGCATTACCAGAAGCTTCGCGATTGATTATGCTGGATCACAACACGAAACTCTTTCAGAAGTTTGAACCGGCAATTTTAAAAGCTGGAATTCCCTTTAGCTGCGTCAGTTCGCTGAATCAGCTTCAGGATGCCATTGAGCAATCTCCTGACAGCATTGTGATTGCCAACCTTGATGGGTTTACAGATTTGGAAACTCAGGATTATCTGGGATCGCTTCTTCCTTTAGCACTGAAATTTTACCCGAGTGTTACTTTAATTCGCAGTTCACAAGCTCAGTGGCTCGATGATGTTCTAACGGAGGATTATCAAAGAATTCTAATTCAGCCGTGTGATGGAAGTGATGTGCTGGCTGAATTAAAACGCGCCCTTTATTTATTTCACGAGCAATTTCCAGATGTTAGCAGGCAGGTTCCTCGCAGTTTTTTTAATTCTCAGCAGCAACTTCAAACGGAAACTGCTCCTGAACCAACCGGCTTCCAGGGGCCGATGAATACTGTTTTTGAATAACCGCTTTTGCATACGTCGTTAAATTTGATGAGATTCGGGCAGCACTATGTTGGAGTTTTGCCTCGAAAAAATTATTTTACTCCAGGATATCCTGATTGGTTGATAGATATGATATTTCGCAACGTATCCTGCATTGTGTGTGTAATGTTGTTGGCAATTCTGGCTGGTTGCGCTGCAGAGACAGACACTCCTTTGGTCGGCAGTCACCGAGCCTTACTGGCTCAGCAGAAAGGAGACTGGGAAGAATCGATCGAGATTCGTAAAGATATCATTGCTCGTTTCCCTCAGTACACTTATCTGCCCGATGTCCACTTTGAGCAGGCCCTGGCCCACATTCACTTGAATCAGGATGAACAGGCAGTGGAATCCTTCAGTGCTGCGATCGAACTTGATCCGGAATTTCGCGAAGCAATTGCCCGGCGCAGTACAGTTAATTTTCGACTCGGAAATTATGAACAGGCAATCGCAGACAGCAATCAGGTGATTGCAATGGGAACAGAGATTGATTTCGATATGGGCGAGCTTTATCTCACACGGGGAGATGCTTTTTTGGAAACAGGGGATGCCGGAAGAGCCTTGCACAGTTGGGAACTTGCAACTCTGCTCGCTCCACAGTCGGTAACGCCCTTGCTTAGAATGGCCTCCTACTATTCGCAGGGCGAGCAATATGAGCAGGCTCTGACATATCTTGATCGTGCTCTGAAGCTGGCTGATGACAATCCTGATATTCACTATCGGCGGGCATTGCTGTTGGCGGAAACAGACCGCAAACAGGACGCACAGATTGCATTGGAACTGGCCAGAAAACTGGATCCGCAGGAAACTCTCAAACTACCAACTTCTGTTGAGGAACTTTTTTCTCTCGTTCAGAAAAACCGGGAGAGCAGCCAGGAACATATCACCGCCAGACCGATTCCTGCAGCTGAATCACTCGAAACGGCAGAGCTTGATCAGGCAAAGAAAATAGCCCGCGAGTTTCTGCAAACTCAGGGGCTTGAATGTCTGGAAAAACCTGCTCAGTCAGCTGATGCAATACTCTGTAAAGAAAATCAAATAGAGCTTCAGGTACTTGTTAAAATAGCAAGGGGAGAACCTGACCAAAGTTTTACACTGACTGATAAAGAGTACGCCCTGGTGACTGCACAGTCACCTCCACTGGGAATGGTCGTAATTTCTGAAATCAGGTTTGATCCGAAAACAGGAAGCATTGATCAGAAAAGCGGGAGAGTTATTGCCTTTGCCAAAAGCTGGAAGCCAGAACTCTCTCGCTTCAAACCGACACTCTACCAGTATCAGGTGCCCGGAAAACCAAAAAATTAACCGGTTGCTGTTTGTGCTGACGCAATAGAACAAAGGCAGACAGAAATGTCTGCCTTTTTGCTTAATCACCAATCCGAAAAAGTCTTCCGTTATTCAAGCGGCATCTGCATCGTAAGCGTCGTAATAGGCACTGATACGATTTTTAGGCGAATACAAAGCCAACGCAGGTACCTTCTGCAACTGGTATCTCATAATGTATGCGTCTTCGCAGGTATCGTCGTAATGATTTCGCAAGACTGTCACAGCCATGAAATCGAGGTCTTTGAAGAACATTTGGGCGGCAAGGTTTCGCTCACGAACTTCAAGCAGGATTTCCTTTCGGCGTTGAAGAGAAAGCTTGTCGACCAACCGATCAACCATCTGGGTGCCGACACCCTTTCGACGATACTGCTTGGCGACTGCAAAATTCAAGACATGCAAATTGGATTTATGCAGTTCGTAAATCATGAAGCCGACAATTTCATGATCAATCTCTGCAACCATCCCGATGCAATTCTGCTGTCGGAGAATGCAGAGAAATTCTTCTTCGGTCCACGCGTGTTCGAAGCTCTCCTGTTCGATCGCCAGTACTTCCGGCATATCGCGTCGAATGAGCCAACGAATTTGAAGTGAAGAATTTGAATCACTGATGTCATCAAAACTCACGGCGGCCTCCTTGCCCGTCGAGAAAGTTCATATTGGTAGGCAGGACAAACTTCGCCCCGCCAGCATTCCTTCGTTAAGAATTGTATCATATAACAATCTTCACGAATCTTGCTAGCCCTCTCGGGAAAATCTCAAAAGAGACTCTACATATCAATCTTTCGACATTCTTGATCCGTTAAAATAAGCACTTTTTCGCTGGAAATATGCGATATTCCTCATTTTGTAAAATTTATCTCCAAATGGCAGTCAAACCACTGCCGCACCCGATACGGCTGATTTATTCTGATTATCAACTCCAAGAATAGGAGAACTTCTGTTAATTCAGAGAGATGTTTTAGAAATAACACCTGGCAATTCTCGCATCACGTAAAAAAAATAACCGTCAGCAATACAGAAATGCAGACTTGCTGATTGACTGTTTTTCAAATGCATTTTATCTCTTGACGAAAAGACAGAAAGTAAGTTAAGAACCAGCTCCCTTCCGATTTCTCATCTCACTGATATTTCATCAGATTAATACAAACCTGGCGTTTCCCTCCAAAGTTTTCCCTCTGGCAGATCGCAGTATGTCCAATTATTGTCACTCGGGCAATCAATCTATTTCCCTTCTGAATTACTGCCTGTTAACTCTGTTCTGCTTTGCGATCGCAACAGATAAAACAGAAGCACAGGATCAGCAGAGAGTATATCCCAGTTTTCGAATCCTTTCGCCTGGTATTACAAATTATCCTGGGACTTTAAAACCGGCTGCTACTCCCAGGCAGGCGGTCTGGTTATCCGGGACCATTGAGCAAATGGGAGGCGGCTGGACGCAAGGGCCGCATCGAGCTGAAACAGCCGGTGAACAGCATCACCTTGCAGAAAATATTACGTTAGATCAGAACCAGATTACGGACCATTCATCATTTGATACAACGCAGTTGCTATCTTATCAGGATAATTCTTCGGTCCTCGGGCAGGCATTGAATGATGTCGATTCTAAACCGGGGCAATCTTCCGGAGCCCTTCACGGTCCCTCAGAAAGGAGTTCTCTGGACTGTGTGACAACTCCGGCCAAATGGATTTCCTGGAAATCGACTTCACTTTCCGGTGCCTGGCTGCCCGGTTCCGGAGACCGAATGGGAATAACAGATATTAACCTGAGCGGAAAAATTATCTTTCCGAAATTTCAAGTCGCTTCGATCACTCCGGCGTATCAGATGTATTTATTGAATGGCCCGGATCGAACAGACGTACCTGGTGCGTTGCATTATGCTTACGTCAACTTTGCCACTTACATTCCATTTTCTGATCGCTGGATCGGAAAAGTTTCTGTTGCTCCTGGAGTTGCCAGCGATTTCCAGACAGGCAGTTCGAAACAGATCCGCATCCAGGGAGTCGGTATGATGATATTTCAACAGACCGAAGACAGACAGTGGACAATAGGAGTTGCTTATTTAGATCGGGAAGATGTTTCGCTGTTGCCGTTGTTTGGAGTCAGTTGGTCTCCGACCGAGCGAAGTCGTATCGAGCTGATCTTTCCAAGACCACGGTTCAAATTGCAGTTATCGAAATCGGGAGAGTACGAAAAGTGGGGATATCTGGGCGCAGAATTCGGCGGCGGTTCATGGGCGATCAATCGCAGTAATGGTACCGATGATGTCGTTACTATTCGAGAGTATCGGCTTCTGGGAGGAGTGGAGCATAAGCTTCCGGAGAACAGATCCTGGTTCTGGGAAACCGGGTTAGTCATCGGACGAAGTTTAGAATACTCCTCTGGTCTGGGAGATTATAATCCTGCCAGCACGCTTTTGTTAAATGGCGGTTTTACTTATTGAGCCCAATCAGATTCCGAGCTTGCTGCTCTGTCTGAATCTGCTCATCAAGTTGCGCACAACGAACTTTTTTGAGTAGCTCTGAAAAGTTTTTACCCGGTTTCATGCCTGATTTTATTAAATCATCGCCACTCAGAAGAGTGGGCGGGTCCAGAACTTCGGGCGGAGTTTTCTTCAGGTATTCCATGCAGTATTCAAAGTCTTCTGGCGGCTGGTTGGTGACCGTTTCATGTAACCTGGTCAGTTCCAGCAGTTGCCCGGCATAGGAACTGCATAACAACGGCTTGAGCTGATGCAAAGCAAGATTTGATGCCTGTTGCAGGGCAGACTGATGGGCAACGAGCCAGTCGATGCAGTCTGTTTCCTGATTGGAAAATTTTAAAGCTTTGCAGAATTTCTTTACCGGCGAAGGGCTTCTGGATGAGTTGATGGAATCTGCCGATAATTGCATTTCTCGAAGCAGAATGGCAAAGGCAAGTTGATAGTCTTGAAGTTGTAGCTGCTCGAAGTATTTGATAGTGGTAGACCGGAATGAGGAACTGGCCCAATATTGTTCCAGTTCGGGAAAGAGAACGCGAAACAAACCGAGCGAATCAATCAGTTGCAAAGCAAAGGCACGGTTTTTGTCGGCGAATATTTTTCGCATTTCCTGAGCGATACGTTCCTTGCTGACCACCTGTATTTGGGGAGCCAGTTCCCGAATCGCATCGGCAGTTTGTCGATCCAATTGAAATTGGAACCGGGATGTAAAACGGATGCATCGCAACATCCGAAGTTTGTCTTCCTGCATTCTTGCCACAGGGTTGCCAATGGCCCGAATGATTTTCTGCTCCAAATCTTTGCGACCACCAACGTAATCCAGAACCTCGTCGTTAAGTGGATCATAAAACAGGCCGTTGATTGTCAAATCGCGTCTTTGAGCATCTTCCTGAGCGGAACAGAACTGGATTGAATCGGGACGCCTGCCATCGGAGGTCAGACTGTCCTGACGAAATGTTGCCACTTCCACCTGCCCGTATTGCTTGCCGGGACCAAGCACGACAATTACGCCAAAACTTTCTCCCACTGCAAAAGTCTGTTTTCTACCGAAAATTTTTCGAACCTGATCCGGTACTGCATCGGTTGCAACATCATAATCCTCAGGCGATTGCCCCATCAGGTAGTCGCGGACGCATCCCCCCGCCCACAGGGCCTGATACCCGGCTGCAACAAGCCGCTCGGCAACTTCAAGAGCAAATTTTCGGTGGAGATTTTCTGTCATCAGTTAAATCACATTCATCCTGACTGGACGTCGCCAGGTTTACCGAAAAAGAGTTGCTCAATTTTCCGGATACCAGCTGAGGCTTAAAGAGTAAAACGTAAGATTTTTTGTAACTATTCAGTGATGAGTGATTTTGCAGTAACTCAGGTTGCCCGTAGGGTCCGCTATTGCGGACCACCGCACGAAATAGGAGGATCCACTTCCCATCGTGGTCCGCAATAGCGGACCCTACGCCAAAGCTGAATAGTAACGATTTTTTTCTGCAAGGCACTTTCTACAGACAACTTTGGAAAGGCGTGTTACTGATCGTATACTCGGTTTCCACCCATTTACAGGTGAAAATATCTCTGTAAATGCTGATTGAATCGACACTGCCGTTAAAAGTGTAACTCGTTATATTAAATAAGGTTATGGCGAAAATAGAATCTGAAACTCATCTTGTCCGCAGAAGCCCGGTTAAAAAATCCCTGACTCTACCTACGGCTAATCTACTGATTACCTCGCTTACAGAGGCAGATAAAGATTGTTAGCATACTCACTCAACCGTGATGCCGCGAGTCATTACGCAAGTCATTTTACACGATTCGATTTTACGACACTTGAAACAGAATTGAAGTTCATGTTTTTACGATTCCAGGAGGTTGTGGAGCAGGGGATTGAAAGAAAACTGCATCTGGGAGTGCAGGCGAGCCTTTCCTATCGGGGAAAAAACTATGAACTTGCCTACGGAGAATCCCGTCCGGGTACTTCGATGAATGTTGACACGAAATTATTCTGGCTTTCCGCGTGTAAGCCAATCGCTGCGGTGGCGACTTTAATTTTGCAGCAAAGAGGTCAACTCTGTGTCGATGACCCTGTTTCTAAACATCTTTCCTGTTTTACCGGGCAAGGGAAAGAGCAGGTCACGATCAAACATATTTTATCTCACACTGCCGGCCTGAAGGATGTCCGCACCGGATGGCCTGAGACAGATTTCGACGTAATTCTGGCAAGACTTTGTGAAACACCGGTTCAACAGGATTGGATTCCCGGTCAACGGGCAGCATATGTTCCTGCTGCCAGCTGGATTTTATTGGGAGAAATAATTGCGCAGGCATCCGGAATGCCTTTCCCGCAGTTTGCGCAGCAGGAAATTCTTGAGCCACTACAAATGAAAAATACCGTTTGTGTCTCTCGAGACACTGCAGAAGAACTGACCGGGAAAATGCTGATTTTTGATCGTAATGAAGAAGAGATTCACGAAAGTCTTTATATCAATCGGATGCTAAGCGGTATCGTTTCTCCCGGTTCCTGCTTTGCTGGCCCTGCCTGCGATTTACGCCGTTTTTATGATGCCCTTCGAATGAGCGATGGCATTCAACAGCAGATTCTTTCTGCAGATTCAATTCAGCAGATGACGACCAGGCATCGAGTGAATCTGGTCGATGAGACATTCCGTCATAAATTGGATTTTGGTTTGGGCGTGATAATCAATTCGAATCGATACGGCGTTAAAACGGTTCCTTATGGGTATGGAGTGCACAGTTCCGAAAGTGCTTTTGGGCATGGCGGTTCTCAAAGTTCGATTGGCTTTGCAGATCCACAGCGCGAAATGAGTGTTGTGATCATTGCCAACGGCCGTCCGGGGGAAGGTCAACACCAGCGACGATTCCGACATCTTCTGGCTGCAATGGAAGAGGATCTGCAGGAAATCACTTGAAAATATACTGCGACCACTCTGATTTCATCCATTCGCAGGCTCTCTGATTATTGAGGGCCTGCAGTGCTGAGCAGGTAGGCGAGCAGGTTGCGAAATTGTTCGTCGTTAAGTTCTTCTCCCAGGTTGGCAGGCATAGGAGACAGCAACGATTTTTTGTGCTCATCGATACTCTGCTCTGCAATCTGAATTAGTTCTCCTTTGTTATTGACCAGGGTCCACTGCTCCCCTTCGCTGTTTTTGAGCAATCCGACAAAGACTTTTCCTTCGTCGGTAAGAATGGTACTGGATCGAAATGCGATATCGACATTTCGATTGGGAGCCAGAATATCTTCACAAAGACGCTCCAGACCGCGGTTACCAATTCCATCCAGATTCGGGCCGACCTGTTTCCCCTTGCCTGCCATTTGATGACAGGTTGCACAGTTTTTATCGTAGAGAACTTTCCCTGCCGGAATATCTCCACCGGAAATTGCGTAACTCTGTTTCCGTAATGTAATCAGTTTTAAAATGCGTTCGTCTTCTTTGGGGAGACTGTTGACGATTTTTACAAGTTTCGCTTTTTGTTTTTCATTCGTCAGCGAAGCCAGTTTTTGAGCCAACTCAGGCTGCGTCAGTAACCGGGCGGATGCTTTTCCGGTATCGAGCAATTCCAGTAGAAGCAGCAATCCTTTTGAATCCGAAATAAGGCGATCTGCCAGGGCGCGTTGTTCGCTGAAACTGGCTGAATTCATGACCTGAATAATCAGATCCTTTGAAGCAACAGGATCATGCTGAATAATTGCAGCGACAATCTGTTTTCTCAGTACCGTTTCAACACCGCCATGATTGAGAGCACCAGCCAGGGCCAACAGACGCGCCTCAGGCTGCATCTTCACGATGGCTACCGCAGCCATGCTGTCTAAGTGTCGGTTCATTTTTCCGGAACGCAGTAATTGTGAAAGTTGGTTTTGAAATTGATGAAGCTTGAAGGTATCAATAATTTCAATCGCCTGCTGAATCTGCCGGGTAATGCGCGACGGATTGAGGCGTGGTTCTGAAAAACGCCCCGCTGCAATCCAGGCAAAAGCAGCTTCATTGTTTCCGTCAACCAAATCAACAACAACTTCTCTACCGGCGTTATCGCCCGTTTGCCAGGTGAACTGTCTGGCGACATCGTTGCGAGGCGGTTGCCAGGATTTGAGAACTTCGTGTGTATTTGCATCTCGCAGTTTTACAAAATTGAGATTCCGCAATGGTTTGCCGGGGTATCCATCATGGCCACAAAGATAAAACCGAAACTCCGGCTGCAATACAAATCGCTCAGAGCGATAAGTCCCTGTCGCTCTCTCGCCCCCCGGCAAACTGCTGAAAAGAGGCGTCTTCTGCCTGCCATCTTCAGAATGGCGACGTCTTGTTACCTGCCACGGGTTCGGTTGAGCAGCAGATTGACCAGGTAAATAATTCCAGCCAAGTGGTTGCGGCCCGTCTGCGTTTATCAATAAATTTTCTGCCAGGCCTGTTGCCCAGCTTTGTACTGATACAGGGAGTTTCTGATTTCGTTTGGCCAGCCCTTGTCTAACAGAAAACATTTGCACTCTCTGAAATTCCTGATCCTGTTTATAACGCGAGCGAATTTCCCGAACAAGATCATCAACTGCTTCAGCCGAAACATACTGGCTGGCGAATGTAATATACGAACTCATTTTTTTCGGTTCGTGTTTATTAAGAGTAGAAAGGTTCTCCACTATAAACTGCCCGGCTGGTTCATTTTTCAATGAGAGAGAAATCCCAGCCACGAGTGGAATATCTGCATTAGAAATTGATGCCATCGTTTTGTGGTACCAAGCCAAATTCAAAAAATGATCTCTCAGTGAAATCTTAACGACATGCTTTAAATGAACATCTTGTGGATCAGTCGAATGAAACAGTTTCAATAAGACGGGAATATTTTCTTCCCGGCGATGAATGGCGGATGCCTGGACTGCAGCCCGCCGAACACTCGGAACTTCATCGTTCATTCCGCCATTTAACAACTCAGCAATCGGGGCATCCTCTTCGAGGAGGTATTCCGCCAAAACACGATAAGCGTGCAGACGAACTTCAAAATGAGAATCATCTGCTGCCTGGGAAAGGTCTGAAAAGCTCAGTTTGTGCAGACGATTTAGAATCCATAAAGCATGAATGCGCGAAGTGGGCTGAGCGGAAGTTCTTAACAGAGAGAGTGCCGGTTCTATCGCCTGCTCGCCAAAATGATCAACAAGTCGATCAGCAGCCAGCATCCGTCGCACACGATTAGAATCAGCAAGTTCCAAGAATAATTCTTTTAACGACATCGCTGCAAAATTATTGGAACGGACCAGAGACTTCTTTTTACCGGGATCGTTATAAACGATTCGCCAGATGCGGCCCCGATGCCTGTCGCGACCGGGGTGTTCCAGACTCACTTCGTAATGCCCGATAATCCGGTTGTAGAAATCTGCCACATACAACGCGCCATCGGGACCGAATTTCAAATCAACCGGGCGAAACCAGGGGTCACCAGCGATAAGAAAATCCGGCTTTTCGATTGCCCGAACAGTAGAACCGACCTGTTGAAGTTCATCCCGGTTGATGCGACTGGTCATCACATTCCCGCCGAAAGTATTGCGATGATATTCTTCGGGAAAGCCGCAGTTTTCGTTAATCGCCAGGCCTGAAATTGCCGTTGAATTATGCAGATGTTCCATCACATCGGGAACGTAACCTAATCCATCATCAGGCTTGCCAAAACTTTGATAGTATCCTTCGCGGAGCATCAGACTGATCGGTTTGGTGTGGCAGTCTGCCACGAACAGATCACCCGCATCATCGAATGTCATCCCGAATGGATTAACCAGTCCATGTGAAAAATGTTCCACGCGAGAACCATCCCATCGCATGCGAAAAACATTCCCCGACTTCATGGTAATAGTGTGCCCGTCTTTTCCGGAAAGTTCCGTATGATTATTAAACCCATGTGTCGCATACAGCCAGCCATCGTAACCGCGGGTAAAGCTGTTGCACATTCCATGCGTGTCCCGTTCAAAACCGAGCGGTCCGTACAGGATTTCTTTGCTGTCCGCCTTGTCATCGCCATCGGTATCCCGCAGGAACCAGATGTTAGGAATGCTGTAGCAGACAACGCCATCCTGATACGGCATAATACCAAGCGGTATGTTCAGGCCGGTTGCAAAAGTCTTTACAACGTCTGCTCGCCCATCGCCGTTTGTATCTTCAAGAATCCTGATACTGTCGCGAGCATCGGTTCCCACTTTGGCAGGCAGAGGATATTCCAATGTTGTTGTAACCCAGAGTCGCCCTTTAGCATCGAAAGCCATATTCATCGGCTTGTCGATTTGCGGCTCTGCTGCGACAAGTTGAATTTCAAATCCGGGCGGAAGATGAAACTGCAATCGTTCCTGCTGAGGCGTTAACGGTTCGGTCGTGCGAATTACTTTTTGAAATTCAGCCAGATCAATTGCCGGTTCCTTCCCGATCAAATTATTAGACATGCAGGAGAGCACCATCAACGAGAGAGCAAATAGATATTTCACAACGCAACTCCATGAAGAGCAGATTAGTTGAGGTTTTCGTAACTATTCAGCGATGTTTGATTATTACAGAAATTAAGGTTGTTTGTAGGGTCCGCTATTGCGGACCACCGCAGAAATAGGAGGATCCACCTCCCATCGTGGTCCGCGGGTAGCGGACCCTACGCCAACGCTGAATAGTTACAGGTTTTCTTGGACTAAAACAGGCGGGAACAGCAGTTCAAAGTGTTATTGATCGTAGCATGCAGTATGTGGCAAGGCGAGCGGCCGGAAGAAATTTCCTGGTTGAAATGGCTGTATCATTCCGGAAATGCGGGAGTCACGTTCCCACAGAATAACGGAGATCCTGCCCTCTCTCTGCCTCTTCCCCGTCCGGGTTCTTGTATGCTATTGCCAAAACAGATAAGATCAAATGTCAAGAGTGGACATTTTTCCTGTTGGTTACTGGAAAGTGATATGAGCGATCCTCACATAGGTAGAAAAAAACGCGGAGGCCCCAAAAGGGCCGTGCGTTGTGCCAATCAGTGCGATGTTAGCTGCAAAAACCTCCTGTTCGAAAATGCCCCGGTTAGTTTATGGCATGAAGATTTTTCGCGCGTGCAGCAGAGGATCGATAAGCTCAGAAGAGAAGGGGTCGATGATATTCGCTCCTATTTTGAATCTCATCCTGAGGTCGTTGCAGAGTGCCTCAGTTTAGTCAAAATCCTGAACGTCAACCTTGAAACAGTCAAGCTTCATCGTGCCAAAAGCAAGGATGAATTAACCGGAAGTCTGTCTCGGATTTACACGGAAGAGTTATTACCTGTCTTCCGTGAAAAGCTGATTTGCCTTGCGGAAGGGAAATACCATTTTGAGTCTGAGGCAATTGTTAAAACTCTCGACGGTCAGAAGATTCATACATTGCGGCGGGTTCTTCTTGATTCCGAGGCTCACGACTGGTCGTCTGTTTGCGTCGCAGTCACCGATCTTACCGAACTAAAAAAAGCCGAAGCCGAACTGAAGCGACAACATCAGCACCTCCATGCACTGATACAGACAATTCCGGATGTGGTCTATTTCAAGGATTTGAATGGCCGCAATCTTATTGTGAACAAAGCATTCGAAGAATTCACCGGTCTCTCTCAGGATGAAATTATCGGAAAAACTGACGCCGAGATACTCCCTGGCGATATCGCAGAGAGTTGTAAAAAAAGCGACCGAAAAATAATCAGCGAACGCAAAGCGGATCACTTTGAAGAAAAAGTAGTAGACTCTGAAAGCTCTCCTGTCATCTATGACACAATAAAGTCTCCAGTACTGGACGAAACAGGGAATGTCGTCGCCATTGTAGGGGTCAGCCGCGACATTACTGAACGAAAAAGATCTGAAAGCGAATTGAAGCGACAACATAAACGCTTAGATGCTCTGATTCAAACGATTCCGGATGTCATATATTTTAAAGATCTCGAAGGCCGCAACCTTATTGTTAACAAAGCATTTGAAAACTTCGTTGGACTGTCTCGAGAGGACATCATCGGCAAAACCTGTTATGAATTAGTCCACCTTGACCTTGCAAGGCAATGCGAGCAAAGTGACCTGGAAATTATCGATACACGCCAACAGGTATATAATGGAGAGACTTCAGCTGTAATTGATGGTAACCAGGTCTTTTTCGAAGCAACCAAAGCACCGGTGTTTGATGAAAATGGAAACATCACTGCAATCGTAGGGCTGAATCGCGATATTACTGAACGAAAAAAGTCAGAGGAGCAATTAAAACAGTACAAAGAAATTGTATCCAGCTCCACAGATATGCTGGCCATTCTCAATAAAAATTTCGTCTATCTTGCCGCAAATAATGCGTATTCAAAAGCCTTTGGGCTTACGCCCAATGAACTTGTCGGTATGACGGCCATGGACCTGATTGATGAGGATTGTTTTGAAAATGTAATCAAGCCCAAGGCGGAACTCTGTTTAACCGGTGAGCCGGTCAACTTTCTAAATGAGTGTGAGTTTCCTGTCCATGGCAAACTCACTATGGACATCCATTATTATCCGTATCGAGGAAATGAAGGTGAAGTACTCGGTTTTGTTGTCAACGCGCGAGACATCACAAAGCGTAAAGAGGCTGAAGATGAGTTACGCCTTAGCGAGGAACGCTTCAGAACTCTGATTGATCATGCTCCCTATCAAATTCTGATACATGATCTGAAAGGAAAGATCCTAGATGCTAATGTAAGAGCCAGCAGACGGCTGGGCTACGAAATACCAGAACTGAAACAAATGACGGTTCTGGATATCGATGCATTGGTCGATGAAGAATCGATGGAGGATCCCTGTACCCATATCGGTTTCCATGAGCCATTCTTTTTTGAGTCATTACATCGCTCAAAATCTGGTGAAGTTTATCCGGTTGAAATTCACAGTACGCGTGTGATACTGAATGGAGAGGAATTAATTGTTTCCAGTTTTGTTGATATTTCTCATCGCAAGCAGGTAGAAGAGGAAAATCAGAAGCTACAAGATCAACTACGTCATTCCCAGAAAATGGAAGCTGTTGGTCAGCTTGCTACCGGGGTTGCTCATGAATTTAATAATGCTCTTGTTGGCGCCTTAAGTAATGCTGAGTTATTGCTGTTTCATTGCGGAAAAGACTTGCCGGAGAATTTTAGAAGTTCAATTAAAGCAATCAAGCATTCTACAACTCTTGCTTCCGATTTAACCAAACAACTTCTTTCTTTTGCCCGTAAAAGAAAATCGAACGCTTCACGGTTTAATATTAATGCAGTAATAACCAAAAACAGGAAAATGCTCTGTTGGCTTGTTGGGGCCGAAATTACGCTTAACTTCCAGTTGGCTCCGGAACCGTTATACGTCTATACCGATGAAGGTGATATTGAGCGGGCGGTTACCAACCTGGTAATGAATGCTCGCGATGCGATGAGCGGCTCAGGTACCCTCACCATTCAGACAGATTCCAAATTGCTCAAAGAAAATGAAATTACTCCCGGTTGCAAACCCGGTTATTACGTCAAATTACTGGTGACTGACAATGGTTGTGGAATGCCTGCAGAAGTTGCAGATCGTATCTTTGAACCGTTCTTTACAACCAAACCAGTCGGGCGAGGAACGGGTCTGGGGCTTTCTACCGTTTTTGCAGATGTCACAAACAGTGGCGGATTTGTTACCGTTGAAAGCAAACCCAACATTGGAACTGCCATTACTCTGCATTTGCCACTGGCCTCCAATGAAATGGAAACAATAGATGAAAGTTCTACCCGATTACAGCAGCTGGCTAGAGGAGACGAAACAATTCTTGTCTGTGATGATGAAGAAATTGTCCTCAGTTCTGTCGCTGCTCTTTTGCAAGTACTTGGTTATCACGTACTGAGCGCAAACACTCCGCAAGATGCTTTGCAGATTGCTGCTTCTCACGATGGGAAGCTCTCACTTTTGTTTACAGATGTCTCGATGCCAGGCATGGATGGCACCGAACTTGCCAGGAAAATGAAGGCTCTCGATCCTGAAATTAAGGTCCTGTTAACATCCGGCTACACCGAAGACATCCTTCAGTTTAACAAAGAAAATAACAAAGAGTTCGCGTTCATTCAAAAACCTGCCACTTTCGAAACTTTAGCAAAAGTTCTCAGAAAAGTTCTGGAGTAATAAAACGAATCGAAAAAAAGATGCTCAATCTTCCCTGATCAAGATTTCCGGCAGCAATAATCCGGTTCCATCCGGAGAATCGAATTCGCGAACCGGCCAGCGGTCACTGTTGATACCGCTTTGCGGGGTTGTGTCACGAACAATAAATGAATGCCCAAGCATTGTTGAACCAAGAACACTTTGCCAATACCAGGGTGTATGGCTCGAAAAGAATTGAGCCTCCAGTGGCTTGAAAACCTGCTCAGGGTGCCGATATCCAAGCTGCCAGGCAAACTCGGCGGCTCTCCATTGATTACCAAGCTGTTTCAGTTTGCAGATGCTCTTCAACTCCTGCCAGAGCTGCTGATGACTTACACCGCTTTTCACATGAGGCAAAATCTCTGCCAGAACTTCAGCAGCCAGTTGATACTCTTCCTGCTCTCGTGGACTCAGCATCGAAAATGAAACAGAGCGTGAGACAGCAAAGTGAAGCCCGTTTTTTCTTGCGATGAGATTAACAACACAGCGTTTTTTTACAGCAGTGCGACTGTGTGACCAGTGCCGATATCTACGAAGACGCTCATCTGCAAATACTTGAATGACGACCGGAATAATTCCTTTTTTGATCGAGCGATGAGCAACTTCACCTGCAACTTCCGCTTCCGTCACATTCCGTTTTAGACTTCTGCAGGTCGCTTCCACTGCATATGTTGCCAATACCCCCAGATTTTTCCATTTCCTTTCGAGAGAAGGTGAAAACTCGGCTCTCAATTGGCTGATACGCTCTTCCATACAGCGAGTCCGCCCAACACCTGAATCACTTATTACGGATCGCCCGCGTGTGATTTCATCGTACAAATCTTCAACCGGCTCCAACCAACTCCGTTCTTTAAGCTGAAAACCAAGTGCAGCAATTTCACGATCAAACAATTGCGGCGATATCGCATCATGAGTTAAAACAACCCGGCCTTGCCGAGTGATAAACAAAGCAACCTGCGTGTTTTCTGACTGTGCCTGAAAGCGGGAATCTCCTCCACAGGTGAACCAGGAAAAGTTTTCCGGTAAACTTAACAGCGCCCCATCGTATCCCAGTTCATCCAGCAGAGAAACGATGGCCTGTTGGTTTTGATCAACCATCGCCAGGCGTTTCTTATCCAGCCGAAACAGGTCGGGATTTTCTCCGGAATTGTCAGGAAGCAGTTCCATAAAATAACTTACATTTGATGGATGAGATGGGAGTTGTAGATAGTATCATGCCTCTCTGACAGAGCCTGTCTTGCTTCAGAGAAAATTTTGAACTTTGCGCAAACCGTAAAGAAATTAACCATTAGTAGTACAGGATACAAGTAGCGACATCGCAAGTTTTCATGGATATTGTTCGATTGTAATTCGAATGGCTTCGATCTGTTGGCAAATTCTGAATAATCGTTATACCCGCCTGTTTAATTGGGGCACAGGTTTTTCCGGTGAACTCCGATGGTTTCTGTATAAAATATTGAATAAAACGATCAGGAGCAGTTTTGTATGTCGAAAAATATCGGCGAGGTAGTCATGTTGGGAACCGGTACAAGCCACGGTGTGCCTGTCGTCGGATGCAGATGCCCGATTTGTTTATCGGAGAACCCCAAAAATAATCGGACTCGCAGCAGCATTCTGGTTCGTGCCCCACAAGGGAATTTTGTAATCGATACGACGCCGGAATTGCGCATTCAACTGCTACGGGAGTCGGTCGATCTGGTTCACGCAGCCGTTTACACTCACGCTCACGCCGATCATATTTATGGTCTTGATGACCTACGGCAATTCGGACATCTGCTTGATTGCGATATTCCACTTCATTGCGAAGAAAATGTCGAACAGCAAATCCGGCAATCGTTTGCTTATGCCTTCGCACCACTGCCGGAAAATAGAAAACGGGGTGCGATTCCACGGTTTGATTTCCAATCTGTTACCACGGCTCCGTTTAACCTGCTCGGACTGCCAGTTCAACCGATCCGGTTACTGCATGGCAGCCTTCCCATTTTCGGATATCGATTTGCCAACATTGCGTATTGTACCGATGTCAGCGAAATTCCTGCAGAGAGCTGGAGGTTGTTGGAAAACCTGGATGTACTCATTATCGATGCGTTACGTTATCGGGAACATCCAACGCATTTCAACATTGCCCAGGCGATTGAAGTGGTTGAAAAAGTTCGTCCCGGACAGGCCTACTTCACACATATTGCCCACGATATCGAACATGAAGAAGCAAGCCGATCATTGCCGGAAAACATCGCCTTCGCCTGGGACGGCTTGAGGATACCTTTTACATCCTGAATCTTAACTGGACAGCGCCAGGTTCAACTCGTTCCCAAGCTCCTGCTTGGGAACGAGGAAATTTACAAAAGTCCCTGCCCAGCTGGTTCATTCTGTTCGCCGACACCAAACTTTAACTGGACAGCCACATTTGAATTGTTACGAGTTGTTCATCAATCGCGCCAGAGCGTTAACAAGATTATCCAGTGCGTTTGGATCATTTAGCGTGACGGTCAGTTTAGCCGCACCGGTTTCGTCCCGTTCAATACATTGCTCGAAGTTCTCTCGAAGCTGGTCTGCGATTTTTTTCGAAGCAGGTGTTTCTTTTGCTTCGGGAAGCAACTCACCCAGGAAGTTGAAGGCGGCTCCGAGTAATTCGCCGCCAGCTGCGGAGATCTG
>WFOZ01000806.1 GCA_015487825.1 Planctomycetaceae bacterium | reverse complement strand
CCAATTTGGGGGCAGAACAGTATAACTAAAAATCAGTGCATTTTAGAAGTACGAAGAATTCTGGGCAAAAAGGTAACATTAACATTATGTGTCAAATGTTTGTATTGCTTTGATTGGTTTGTCCGACTATTGAGAGAAGAGGTAAAAGCCTTAAGTATCAATGATAGGAAATTATTTTGCGGCATAGATTATGTTTTGTAACATTGACTTTATATTGAAACTTGGTTAATTGCAAACTACTGTGCATTGTGTGCTTGGCTGGACAGAAAAAACATTAGTTCATCGCAAATAATCGCATAGTCATCAGTCTATTCTTGGGGTGAGTAAGTTCATCTGCCAGATAGGAACAAAGAAATATTTACAACAACCAAATAAATTGAGCCGCAAACTCAAATAGTATTAAATGTTCAGGTAATGATATCGAAGTTTTTAGTGTGCCAATATTGGCAACGGAGAGTGATGCGCTGATGTGCGGTATAGCAGGTTTTATGTCGAGTAAGTCGCGCAATTCGTATACCGTCGTGTTGGAGCGAATGGCCGTAGCAATTTCCCATAGAGGGCCTGATGATTCGGGTGTATGGTTTGATGAGGAAGCAGGTGTTGGACTAGCACACCGTAGATTGGCAGTTCTGGATTTAACTTCGGCTGGACGACAACCGATGATATCGCCCTGCGGTAGATTTGTGCTTGTCTATAACGGTGAGATTTACAATCATATTGAGTTGCGGAAAGAACTCGAAGAAGAAGGCGGTCACTTTGAGTGGCAGGGACATTCAGATACTGAAACCTTGTTGGCGGCATTGCGGCATTGGGGAGTGGAGAAGGCGCTAACACGGCTGAACGGTATGTTTTCATTCGCGTTATGGGACAAAGTCGAGAGAAAACTATTTTTAGCTCGGGATCGTCTGGGGGAGAAACCACTTTACTATGGACGTAACGGAAGCAAATTTCTTTTTGGCTCTGAGTTAAAAAGCTTGACTGCTCATCCGGACTGGCAGGGGGATATCGATCGTGAAGCACTAACGCTCTATATGCGGCACAATTATGTGCCTGCACCGTGGAGTATCTACAAGGGCATTCGTAAGCTGCCGGCAGCACATTATGTGGTAATTCAAGAGGCGGGACAGGAAATTTCAGAGCCAAAGTGTTATTGGAACCTGCGTCAAATAGCCGAAGCCGGAGTTGCGAATGACAAGGATGTGTCGGTGGATTTTGAAGAAGAACTGGATGTGCTTTTACGAGATGCGGTTCTACGGCGTATGGCAGCGGACGTTCCATTGGGCGCATTCCTTTCGGGAGGGATTGATTCGACAACTATTACCGCTATGATGCAAGACCAGTCTTTACGACCGGTTAAAACTTTTAGCATTGGTTTTCATGAAAAGGGTTATAACGAGGCTGTTCATGCAAAAGCCGTAGCCAAGCACTTGGGTACAGATCATACTGAGCTCTATGTAACGCCAGAAGAGGCTAGGTCAGTTATTCCCAGTTTGTCTAGTATATGGGATGAGCCCTTTTCGGATTCATCCCAGATTCCGACCCTGCTTGTGTGCTCTTTAGCCAAAGAACATGTGACGGTATGTTTGTCTGGAGATGGAGGTGATGAACTATTTTGTGGGTATGAACGATATACACAAGGATATCAGATGTGGGAAAAGTTGCGTTTGCTGCCGCAGCCTTTTCGACAATTGCTGGGGTGCTTACTACATGTTGTGCCAATCGCGCCATTGGAGTTTCTGAATGCTATACTTCCCAAACATTTTCAGATACCACACTTGGCGGATAGATTGCCTAAACTGGCCGCTGTAATCAAAGAACGTACTGTAGAGTCATATTATCACACACTTGTTTCACACTGGAAGGATCCTGCTGCACTGGTACAAGGAGGTGTAGAGTCCGACACTCTTTTCAATTCCGCGGAAAGTTTACCGAAGCTAGAGGGATTACGCGAGATCATGATGTATTTGGATAGTGTAACTTATCTACCCGATGATATCCTAACAAAAGTCGACCGTGCAAGTATGGCAGTTAGTTTGGAGGCGCGTGTACCGTTTTTGGATCACCGTGTGGTTGAGTTTTCCTGGAAAGTGCCCATGTCTCTAAAATTTCGGGATGGTCAAGGGAAATGGTTATTGCGCCAAGTCTTGTATCGTTATGTGCCGCGTGATCTTATAGAGAGGCCAAAGATGGGATTTGGTGTGCCAATCGAACAATGGTTGCGTGGACCACTGATGGATTGGGCAGAGGCACTTCTAGACGAGAAGCGCTTACGCGAGGAGAGTTTTTTTGACCCAAAGCCTATTCGACGTATGTGGCATGAGCATATTACAGGTAGGCGTCGCTGGCATTATTATCTTTGGGATGTTTTGATGTTTCAGACATGGTTGGAGACGCAGGTTGGGTAGGATAGTTTTCGTAGTGACAGAGGATTTGTATTTTTACTCCCACCGATTGCCTTTAGCCTTAGCTGCCAAGAAGGCAGGACACGATGTGGTCGTGGCTACAAGACCAAAAATGCGCGCAGCCGAGATTGAGATGGCTGGAATACGGATTGTACCGTTTGAAATGGATCGACGCGCCATGAATCCCCTTAAGGAATTGGTAGTAGCCTTTCGGCTTGCGCGGTTGTTTAGAGAAGAAAAACCTGATTTGGTACATTTGGTGGCACTAAAACCAGTATTAGTGGGTAATCTGGCTGCCCGTATCGCTGGCGTGAAGAGGCGCATCTCAGCAGTGACTGGTTTAGGTTTTCTGTTTACTGATAATGGCAGAGGTGGGTTCCTGTTGCCTTTCATACAGTGGCTTTTGACCTGGACAATGAGAGGTAGTCTTGTAATTGTCCAGAATCCCGACGATGGTGTATTTTTGAAGAGATTAGGTATCTCGCCAAAATCCTTGCGACTAATTCGAGGTGCTGGTGTTGATCTGTCGCGCTTTCGTGTACTACCAGAATTGAAAACCATACCAGTTGTGATGCTGCCTTCTAGACTGCTTTGGGACAAAGGAGTCGGAGAGTTTGTTGAAGCGGCTAGGATTTTGAAGGCACGAGGAGTCATGGCGCGGTTTGTGCTTGTTGGTGAGCCTGATACCAGTAATCCTGCGGCGGTGTCAAAGGAGAAAATTGATGAATGGACAGATGAAGGGATTGTAGAGTGGTGGGGATTTCAGAATGAAATGGAGGACATATTGCCACAAGCGAACCTTGTTTGTTTGCCCTCTTATCGTGAAGGATTACCCAAAGTACTCCTGGAAGCCATGTCATGCGAGCGTGCTGTTATAACGTGTAATGTTCCGGGGTGTCGAGAAGCGGTGGTCGATGGAGAAAATGGTCTGCTTGTGCCTCCTAGAGATTCTATAGCGCTGGCTAGAGCCATCGAAAAACTTTTGTTAGATCCCGGTTTTCGTCGAAGCTTAGCAAAGGCTGGTAGAGATCGAGCAAGACGTCTCTTCTCTGTTGAGAAAGTTGTATACGAGACGCTTGGAATTTATAACGAATTGTTGTACAAGACGCGAGCTTGAATATTGATAATACTGTCATCTTTACAGATTGTCGGTTACCAATGTCTATGTGTCAGCATTTTTGACCGGAGTTCTTCCAGAGGTTGCATATTCTAGACACTTTGTGAGTTTGACTATGCTGCTGGGATGTTTTTTGACAGGAATTAAGTGGTACGACTAAGCATACAAATAGTTATGTTGAGCAGAGTATCAGTATATCAGAAATTTTAACGGATGCTGAGTGTTGGCTCATTAAAGCACAGAGTTAAAATTGTGTTATGTATGTAGACAATAAGAAAATTCTAATCACTGGGGCTAGTGGTTTTATTGGGAGCAAACTCTGTGAAATTGCTGAAGAGCAAGGTTGGATTGTAAAAAAAGCGGTTAGGAATTCGAGTTGTGATAAGGATTTTGTGATAGGTGAGCTTAGTGAAACAACTGAATGGACACCAGCGCTTGAGAAGGTGGATGTAGTGGTCCACTTGGCAGCCCGCGCACACATTCTGAATGAATCATCTGTGAATCCATTGGAAGATTGCAGGCGTATAAATGTTGAAGCGACATTGAATCTGGCAAGGCAGTCAATAAAAAATGGTATAAAACGGTTTGTTTTTATCAGTTCGATTGGAGTAAACGGGAATCGTAATATTCGACCTTTTACTGAGGATGATCCTCCGAATCCGATAGAACCCTATGCAGTATCAAAATATGAGGCGGAGCAAGGGCTGCAGAAGTTGGCTCATGCAAGTGACATGGAATTGGTTATTATTCGACCGCCATTAGTCTATGGTCCAAATGCCCCAGGCAATTTTCGGAGATTGATTGAACTGCTCAACCATGGGATACCTCTACCGTTGGGCGCAATAAAAAGTAAACGTACATTCGTTGCGTTAGATAATTTGGTCGATTTGATAATGACTTGCACAACACACCCTGCTGCAGCAAATCAAATATTTTTAGCGGGTGATGACCGCGATATATCAATAAAGGACCTATTACGGATTCTAGGAAATGCTCTCGGAAAACCGCCTGTAATGCTATACATACCTGAAAAACTTTTGAGGGTGATAGCTGGAATAATTGGCAAACAGGACATGGTTCGGCGTCTATGTGATTCATTACAGGTTGATATTACGAAGGCACGAAAATTGCTCGAGTGGTCACCTCCAGTCGATATTGAAACAGCATTAAAAAAAACTGCCGAGCATTATATCAAAATAAAGTAATAAGCAAGCAAAGTCTAATGGTGTAGTAAAAAATTGTCGTCGGCTCATTTGGGATGGAGTCCATGTGTAGAATATCATGAAAATAGACTGGTTTATCATTCCGCTGGCAGCAATTGTTTCATGGGTTATTTGCATCGCTTTAATCCAAGCAGGAGGACGTTTCATGGATCATCCAAACGACCGTTCCTTGCACGAGAAACCGGTGCCAAAAGGTGGGGGGTTGGGAATACTGGCCGGACTGGCACTTTCAATGATTTTATTTCATTCGCCGTCTAATGAACTCCTTTGGATTGCAGTGTTGACGCTGATATTGGGGGCATTCTCCTTTTTAGATGATCTCCATCACCTATCACCCTTAAATCGCTTCCTGGTACAGGGACTTTTAGCAGGGATATTGTTGGCGCAGGTGGGATGGCCTACTGAGCTGCCGCTGCCTGGAGGTCATGTCTGGCCAACCGAGATCGGGATTGTTTTTGGCTGGCTATTTGTTGTCTGGATGACTAACCTCTACAATTTCATGGATGGCATGGATGGTTTTGCCGGTGGGATGACGGTATTCGGTTTTGCCACCATGGCTATGTTGGGATGGTTGGCCGGAGATGATGCTTATGCCTTGCTATGCGCCGTGATTGCGGCGGCAGCTATCGGATTCCTATGGTTCAATTTTCCACCTGCACGGCTATTCATGGGAGATGTAGGCAGTACTTCCATAGGGTTTCTAGCGGCCGGACTAATATTGTTGGCGCATAGGCAGGCGCTGTTTCCGCTCTGGGTAGGAACCATGGCCTTCACCCCGTTCATCCTTGATGCCACAATCACGCTGGCCCGAAGACTGCAACGAGGTGAGCGGGTGTGGCAGCCTCATCGTACTCACTACTACCAGCGGTTGGTGCGGATGGGTTGGGGACACCGAAAAACGGTGCTATGGGAGTATGGATTCATGGCATTCTGTACGCTGGCGGCACTTTGGGCTGTTAGCCTGAATCCATTAGCCCAGTGGGGTTTGCTAGGGTCCGTGTTGTTGGTTCATGTCTTCGCCATGATTTGGGTAGAAGTATATGAGCAGAAGAAAAGAGCTGTCTAAAACCGCTGATGAAAGGTGCACTTGTGAGAAGTCGCATACATAAAGTACTAGCTGGTGCAAGGAAAACACTGGTGGTTGCATTGCTGGATCTGGCAATGATACCGCTGGCATGGCTGGGTGCCTATTGGATGCGTTTCAATCTAGGCGTAATACCATCAGAAATGATTGCAACCATGCAACAGGCAATTTGGGTGTTGGTGCCGGTACAAGGTGCTTGCTTCTGGTATTTTGGTCTCTATCGTGGAATGTGGCGCTTTGCTTCTATGCCCGATCTGCTGCGAATCCTTAAGGCAGTAGCAGCAGGAGTAGTGATTTCTTTTGCACTCCTTTTTCTCTGGACACGCCTTCAGGAAATCCCCCGCACTGTACCGCTTTTCTATATTATATTGCTTGTGAGTTTGCTTAGCGGACCCCGTTTTTTTTACCGATGGATCAAGGATTTCCATTTTCCTGTGCATATTGGTCAACGGGTTCTGGTGGTCGGTGCGGGTCGTGCAGGTGAGATGCTGGTACGTGACCTGCTACGGGATCCTGGGCACACTTATCTGCCTGTCGGATTTGTCGATGATGAGCCTGGAAAGGAAGGCCGGGAGATACATGGGATTCGGGTACTGGGGGGGTGTGATCATATACCTCGCATAGTACAGGCGCTGTCGGTAGAGGCAGTAATTTTGGCAATCCCGTCAGCAAATTCAAAACAGATACGAAGAGTAGTTGAACTCGCTGAGGAAGCAGGAGTACCTGTGCGCACATTACCGCGCATCGAAGACTTGATGTCAGGTAAGGTTGGTGTGAACGAACTAAGAGAGGTTTCCATCGAGGATTTGCTGGGACGTGAACCGGTTTCCCTAGACTGGAATGCTATCCGAACAGGCTTGTCAAGTAAACGAGTGATGGTTACAGGAGCAGGGGGCTCTATCGGCTCTGAGCTGTGTCGACAGCTCGCACGTCTTGAACCAGATGAGCTGATCTTACTGGAGAACAGCGAATTCAATCTATACAACCTCGAACTGGAACTTGGGCGAGACTACCCCGATCTTCAGCTTCACGTAAAGCTATGCGATGTGCGAGATTCAGGAGCAGTAGATCGAGTTTTTGCAAGTCATCGGCCTGAAGTAGTATTTCATGCGGCGGCCTACAAACACGTACCAATGCTCGAACATCAAGCACGAGAGGCGGTATGTAATAACATATTGGGTACGCGAGTT
>WFOZ01000805.1 GCA_015487825.1 Planctomycetaceae bacterium | reverse complement strand
GTGTAATGTTTTATGTAGATCTGGGGGGATACTGATGGCATCAAATCGTTTACAACAGGAATTGAAGAAGAAAAAACCATTTGATTCGCCCGAGCAGGAAGCGAATTTGAATATTCTGCGCACCAATGATCGTTTTGAGAATCGTCTTGGGAGGTTGTTTCGAGAGTACGGCCTAACGGCTTCGCAGTACAATGTGCTGCGTATTTTACGGGGTGAAGGAGGACCGCTTGCTTCGCTGGAAATTGCAGAGCGAATGGTGCAGGTGGTTCCTGCGATTACCGGATTGATTGATCGATTGGAAAAGCAGGCTCTGGCTATCAGAAAGCGGTGCAGTAAAGATCGGCGTGTGGTGTATGTAGAAATTACTGATAAGGCTCTTGATCTTTTATTGCAAATGGATGATCCACTGGCAGAGTTGCATCGGGAGTTGATAGGTCATTTAACGCGTAAAGAATTGAAAGAGCTTTCCCGCCTTTTGGAAAAAGCACGGCAGTCGGTGGAAAACAACGGGACGAAGTCACCCTGACAAGTTTCCAATTGAAAGCTGCTAAGGAATGCTCGAATAATAACTGTGGTATTTCATTACAGGGATGGCTCAGACGTGAAGCGTCTGAGTTGCACTGCAACAGGAAGCCGAGAATATGATTTCGTCCATAATAAGACTCTCGAAGTATTTAGATTGACTATAAAGTGTGGGAAGCTGACTGATATTGGCAGATCACATTCTCGGATAGGGGTAGGAAAGGCTCATTGGGTTGAGCCTCCCCTCCCTCCGAACCGTGCGTGCGGTTCTCCCGCACACGGCTCTCCGGTTGATAGTTTTCCCTCCGAGAGGGTTGACAATACAGAACGATGGGCGGCGACTAATGAGAACAGCCCAGATTCTGCAAAGTAGGAATTCCGCCAGCGGTACATGTCACGACCTTTCGCAACGCCGCTGACTTTGTGATGACGTTTCAGAATCGAACGAAGACGTTGCCGAATAAATCGGTCCAATGGCTCGAAGGTCCAGCGATGACTATGCTGAAAGTAAGCAAACCATCCACGCAAGGTGACATTCACATCGGCGATGATCGCTTTCATCGAGTGACCATTGTTGCGACGGGTTTTCTTACGAATTGCCGACTTCATCTTCTGAAGAGATTTCTTGCTGACATGGCGATCCATCCCAACAAAATGGTATCCCAGAAAATCGAAACCTTCTTCTCGTACATCAACCAGACACGTCTTCTGCGGGTGCAGCGTCAGTTCATGTTCCTGGACCCAGCTTTGCACAACGGCAAGAGCACGTTCGGCTTCCGCATGAGTCCGGCACAGGATCACAAAATCGTCTGCGTAACGAACCATTTCAAAGCCAAATTGGCTCATCAAATGATCCAGACCGTTCAGATAAATGTTGCTTAACAAGGGACTCAAAACGGCTCCTTGAGGGGTGCCGCTTTGGGGAACCTTTTCCGTATTTCCGTCTTGAATGGGAGCGGTCAGAAATTGCGAGATCAGTCGTAAAATTGAACCATCCGCAATTTTCTCTGAGAGTTTTTCCATCAACCGGTCGTGAGGAATCGTATCGAAATAACCTTTCAAATCGGCATCCACAACGTGAACGTAGCCCAATTTGAGGAGTTCATCGACACGACGCAACGCATCTTTACAGCCTCGCCCCGGACGGAATCCGTAGCTTTGCTTAGCAAAATCTCGCTCGAAAATCGGTTCGATCACATTCACAATCGCCGCCTGAACAACACGGTCTCGAATCGTCGGAATGCCCAACGGTCGAGTTTCCTTGCTGCCCGGTTTAGGGATGTGTACGCGACGGATCGATTGAGGTTGATAAGTTTTGGCTTGGATACTTTGAGATAACTTCTGAATTTCTTCAGGAAGGTTTTCTTCAAAGCTCTTTACTGTCACATGATCGACCCCCGCAGCACCTGCGTTTCGTGAGACCTGCCAGAACGCTGCCAGCAGATTCCGTTCCTGAAAGACTTTATCAAAAAGTCGAAACCATCTTCCTCCTTTGACTCCCGTATCGAGAGTTGCCAACATGCGATCTGTCCAGGCACAAGGTTTTGCACATCGCGTAAACGATGGCGCATCTCCGGCATAACGAGCCTTCGGCGTTTCCACCTCAGACATTGATTCCGGTTTGTGTTCCTGGTTGCTGGTCATTTCGCATCCATCTTCCTGCGTTCCTTGGCTCCATCGAAATTACTCGATTTCTACGCTACTACGAACGCTCTGACTCCTGCACGGTTGGCACCGTGTGCCATCATTGTCCCTGTGCAGGTCTCTCTGCTTCACATTGTCGAATCTTCCCACCATTCCACCTTCAAACACCCCCTGTCATCTTTGTACGTTGGTTTGGTTGACCGTACAAAACTTACCGGAGTATCATCTATCGATGATCTCATCACGTTGTCGTGACCACTGCGTCAATTGGGCTTCGCCAGTCGAGGGCAGGCTCGCCACAACAGGAGGCCGAATCAAGTTCACATAAATCGTTGCGGACTGGCAGTTCACTTCCAGTTGCTCTCCACCCCATCTCACGATGACGCAGTTACTTTCAGTTACCATGCTCAAACC
>WFOZ01000804.1 GCA_015487825.1 Planctomycetaceae bacterium | reverse complement strand
GTTACGCACATGATTGATCAGTTTTGTGGGATCATTTATTGAAGTATCGACGTGGGTTCCCTGATAAACACCGGGAAGAAATGCAGAGCGCCAGTTCGCAGCCCCGCCAACCGGGTATCCACCGGGACAAAGTGCGATGAAGCCGGGTAGATTCTGATTCTCACTTCCCATTCCCCATGTCAGCCACGATCCAAAACTTGGACGGACTAACCGCTGGTGTCCGGAATTCATCAGCATCAGTGACATTTCATGGTTCGGTAGTTCAACGTGCATCGAGCGAATCACGGCTAATTCGTCTGCACATTTTGATAAATGCGGAAACAGATCGCTGATCGGAATGCCGCTTTCTCCATGTTGATTGAACTTGAACGGCGAGGGGAGCGCAACACCGGTTTTGCGTTCTGTCTTCAGGTTATCGAACGGAAGCATCTGCCCGGCTCGTTTTGTCAATTCCGGTTTGGGATCAAAAGTGTCAACCTGCGACATCCCTCCATTCAAAAAGATATGAATGACATGCTTCGCCTTTCCTGGAAAATGTGAGATCTGTTTCGAGGCAAGACTTTCCTTCCCAAGAAGATCAGTCAACGCCAACGAACCGACTCCCATTCCGCTGCGTTGCAGAAAAAGACGTCGTGAAAATTGTTGTTGTTTGCTCATGAGTTAATCCACAAAAACAAATTCATTGGAGGCAAGTAGAACATGTGCCAATCGTTGCCAGGAAGTTGTTTTTGATTCCTGACTTTGCGATTTGATATAATCGATAGCGAGCTCAGTTTCCTGTGGCTGTGGTGAGCGGGAAAAGGCTCGACGATACAGAAACTGTACCCGCATGGCATCACTCTTTGCTGAGAGAAATCCCTTCATGGATGTCATCGCCACAGCTCGATCCTGAATAAATTCTGAATTCAGAGCAAACAAGGTCTGTTGCGGGACGTTTGTGTCCGGCCTGATTGCGGTACAGGTACTTGAATCGGCTGCATCAAATGTACTGGCAAGACTCGAAACAATATCTCGGTTTACAAACCCGTAAACGGTTCGTCGGGGAACGGTTTTCTTTGCATACAAATCGAACGGTTTACCTCCAAGACCAGGATTAAGTTCGCCCGAAACAGCCAGCATCGCATCCCGCATCGCTTCGAGCTCCAGCTTTCGCCGAGGCATTCGCCACAACAGGTTATTATCGGGATCGATTTTTCTCGCCCTGGGATTTTCAATCGCTCCCTGCTGATAAACAGCACTAAGCATGATTTTTCGATGCAGTTTTTTCAACGACCATCCATCTTCTTCAAAAGTTGAAGCCAGATGATCGAGTAGTTGCGAATGCGTGGGAGGGGCGCCTCGTGTTCCGAAATCGTCCGGCGTGCGAACCAGGCCTCGCCCAAAATGATGCTGCCAGGCCCAATTGACAATCACTCGCCTCGTCAATGGATTCGAGGGATCAACAATCGCATTAGCAAGCCCCAGCCTTCTTTTGCCGGCAGGAAACAGATTCTCCTTTCCTCCGGATAATGCAGTCAGAAACCGAGCTTGAACAGGCTCTGCTCGATCGATCGAGCTTCCTCTGCGAAAGACGTAAAATTCACCAGTCTGTTTTTCCTCTTTCAAAGCCATTGCCCGAGGTGGTGAACCGGGAGAAGAAAGATGCAGGCTTTGAATGGCTCCATCAAGACCACGTACTTTATCACGAATGGGGCGATTCAATAACGTCACTGCAATTTCTTCTCTCATCGCAGTAGGTGTTCCCGGTTTGTAAAGGTGTTTTCTCAATTGCCGATTGATTGCGCTGTTCACTTCAAGATGTTTGGGAGCTTCATCCGGAATAACGGTTGTTCCTTCGACCGCTTCCAATGAAGTTTCCATCAGACTTCGCAGCCATTGTTGATGCACCTGCGCAAAAAGATCGCCGTACGCTTGGGCAACTTCAATCATCGATTGCGGTTTTTTCTTCGTGATTGCATCCAGCACCCGTGGATTCCACCGCGGCGTGGTTGTATTTAACGTGTGCATCGCAGGCCATTTTGAAGGATCGCCATTCTCTTTGATTAACGCCTGGATCAATTCCGAACCTTGCTTGGAGAATTTTTCCGAGTCAATCTGAACCAGCTTTTTCCACGGTCCGAATACGGGATCCTCTTCGCTCAAGTTGGCAATGTATTTTCGCCAGCGTTCCAGCACCAACGGTCGAACTTCATCTGTACGGTAAGAGAG
>WFOZ01000803.1 GCA_015487825.1 Planctomycetaceae bacterium | reverse complement strand
GATAGTTGGCCGCCAGATCGAGAGCGGATATTTTTGATTCCCCCAGAAGATCAGCCAGGGCAGCCGTAATCACCGAACGCATTAATTCTGCAACCTCTTCGGTTTCGAACTGGGAATCGGTCCCGACCAGTTCTTTCAGCAAGGCTCGTGGATCGCTAGCTTTGAGAACGTAAGTTCCAAACGCTCGCAGGCGAACCGGGCCAAAATCGGCATCGCGCAACATAATCGGGTTCGGAGTCCCCCATTTGAGATCGGTGATGTTTGTCGTATTGACAAAATAAACTTCGGACTTGAACGGACTGTCAAACCCATGTTTCCAGCCTTGCAGCGTCCCCAGAATCGGCAGGTTGTCGGTTGTTAACTGATAATTTCCCGGTTCGAAAACATCAGCCAGTTCGCCTCGATGCACAAACAATGCCATCTGCCCCGGACGGACAATCAGTTCCGCCCCATTTTTTATCTGATTATGATACCGGGGAAATCGCCAGACCAGGGTATGACGTGAATCGTCAATCCACTCAACAATATCAACCAGTTCTGCACGAAGTTTATCGAAAAATCCCATTCTTCTTCCCTCGAATATCTCAGTAATTATCAGGAACTGTTACAATTAACGGACGCTACTGTATATGGTACAATAATCGTACTCAGGCAGAAACCATCCGAGAAGATCTGGCCCCAAACAGGTGGGAAATAAAATTCATGAAAATTATTCTGGCAAATCCACGTGGTTTTTGTGCAGGGGTCAACATGGCAATTCAGTGCCTGGAAGAGTGTGTCAAACTGTTTGGCTCCGAGATCTACGTCTACCACGAAATAGTCCACAATAAATATGTGGTCGAACGATTTTCCAGTCAGGGTGTTACTTTCGTCAACCATGTCGAGGACGTTCCGGACGGTTCGATATTGCTGTTTAGTGCCCACGGCGTTTCTCCCGAAATCCGCAGGCAGTCAGCTTTGCGTAACCTGCAGACAATTGATGCCACCTGCCCACTGGTCACGAAAGTTCATGCCGAGGCAATTCGTTATGCTCGTGATCATTATCATATTATTCTGATCGGACATCAGGGGCATGATGAAGTAATCGGCACGATGGGTGAAGCTCCCGAAAGTATTACGCTGGTTGAAACAGCAGAAGATGTCGATCAGCTTCCCTTCGACGAAAATACAAAAATTGCGTATCTGACACAGACCACGCTCAGCGTTGAGGAGACACAGGTGGTCGTTTCGCGATTGAAGCAGCGATACCCGAATATCGAATCCCCCCCCAAGGGAGATATCTGTTATGCGACCACAAACCGCCAGCACGCAGTTTCACAATTAACTCCACAGGCAGATCTGGTACTGGTTCTCGGAAGCCAGAACAGTTCAAACAGCAGGCGATTACAGGAAATTGCAGCCAGCATGAACACGCAAGCCTATTTAATTGATGGTGTTGATGAAATAATACCGGACTGGCTCGAAGGAGTTGAAACTGTTCTGATAACCGCAGGGGCAAGTGCCCCGCAGATTGTCGTGCAGGAATGTATCGATTATCTAATCGAAAACCATGAAGCGGAACTCGAAGAGATCACAACGCGGGAAGAACATGTCACTTTCCCGATCCCAAAAGAGCTGCGTAAAATCCAGGCGACATCCTGATGAACATGAATGTCGAACTCTCGCCAACTCAAAAAGCTTATCTGGCTTTGAACCTGATTAAAGGGGTTGGACCGCGAATGCAGATGATGCTTCTTGAAAAGTTCGGCACTGCAGAAAATGTGCTTTCAGCTTCCGCCTCTTCGTTGAGCCAGGTGCGAGGCGTCGGCGATAAAATTATCGATGCGATTCGCAACACTAATCCGTTCGATATTGCCCGCAGGGAATACGAGGAATGTGAAAAACTCGGCGTGACAGTACTGACGTGCGATGATGAGCATTATCCCGTTTCTTTGAATGAAATTTTTGATCCACCGATTGTTCTTTATCAGAAAGGGACGATCGAACCTGCCGACCAGCTGGCTGTGGCAATTGTCGGGTCGAGAAAATGTACGCCGTATGGGAAACGGATTGCAGAAAAGCTATCAGCCGGTCTTGCCAGAGCGGGGGTGACAATTATCAGCGGACTCGCCCGGGGAATCGATGCTGTTGCACACCAGGCCGCGATAAAAGCAGGAGGGCGAACGATTGCGGTTCTGGCCAACGGATTATCGATGGTTTACCCGCCCGAACATGCAGAGCTGGCTGAAGAGGTTGCAAGGCAAGGGGCAGTTCTGACAGAATCTCCTTTGCAGATGCAGCCGACACGTGGATTATTTCCCCAGCGAAATCGGATTGTTTCCGGTCTTTCTCTGGGAGTAATCGTTGTTGAAGCATCGAAAACCAGCGGCACCTTGCACACTGCCCGGCACGCGATGGAACAGGGGCGAGAGGTTTTTGCCGTCCCCGGACCAATCGACAGCCGCGAAAGTGAAGGCTGCCATCATTT
This sequence comes from Planctomycetaceae bacterium, assembly GCA_015487825.1. Taxonomy (GTDB): domain Bacteria; phylum Planctomycetota; class Planctomycetia; order Planctomycetales; family Planctomycetaceae; genus Rubinisphaera. The sequence goes on along the minus strand of WFOZ01000803.1, from coordinate 12,442 downwards.
AATTCGAGATGGTGTCAAACTGATTCAGGGAGTGGATGACATTTTACAGGAACTTGGCCCGTTGATCGAACCGATTCAATCAACTCAAACAAAAGATGTCGAAGTGCGGGTTCCCCGTGAATTGAATTTGAGTCAACAGCAAACAGAAATCCTCAACCATCTTGGAACAGAACCTGTTTCCGTTGATTCAATCATCGAACAGGCAGGCATCGAACCTTCCCGAGTTCTTTCCACCCTGACCATTCTGGAAATGAAACGGCTGATCGAAAGACTCCCCGGAAATCAGATTCTGCGAATTCCGCGTTGAACGAAAACAGTCACGCCATGTCGGATCAGGGGCGCCTCAAAACCGTCAATTCTCTGCATTTGTTTGCGAAAATCTGATTCGGACACGTGTTGCCCAGGCACCATCTTCAAACGTGGTTGCAGAAGAAATGGAATCCATCAGTTTTACGATTCCCAATAACGCCTGGGCAATTTCAACATCCTCGTCTGACATCTCCCCGGATTCAATCTGTCTGGCGATATTTTTTTGAACCGGTTCTTCGATAACCCGCCAGAGCTTTGCCAGATTAAAGTAAACATATCCAGACATCGGCTGCTCAGTTGAAACAGTTCCCGGACGACGTACAAGGGGAGTTTTCTTCAGAATTTTTTTCGATAATGATCGATCCAGAGCAATCACCGCAATATGGTCGTTGATGGCAGCAACAGGCAAAACGGGGATACTCAGATCGCCATCTTCTTCTGTTGTTAAATTCTCCAGGTCATAACGGTACAATGTCCCCCCTTCCACTGTTTCCTTTTCGGGAGCGGGCAATTGCAGCGGCTCGTTTTCTCCCTGGGCAATGGCACCAAAACCTGATAATAACCGGTTAGCCGCTTTGCGATATTGCTCACAAGCTTCGATCAGTTTTTTACGATCTGAAATTCCGCAGACATAACCAAATTGAGGCAGATAGGGATAAGTCTGGAATCTTTCATCGAGACCAAAATGAGGATCTCTTCGCAGATCAGTCACATCAATCACCAATGCGGTCTGGCCATCCTTAAAAGCAGGAATCCATAACTCGCGTGTTACCTCATCAAATTTGAGAAGTGTTGGTCGCAGCATTTGGTCATACATCTCCAGCATCATCACGAGCCCGGAGTTGGCATTATCGTCAGCAGCAAACATCGCCATCACTTTTTTGGAATACCACCATGTTCGAGAGAGCCATTTGGCTCTAAATTCGTAGATTTCCGGACGATAGGTTTTTCGGGATGCGATCACCACCAGCGGTTCTCCACCCACGTAATTGAGAATATCGAGAGGCTTGCCGGCGTCCCGTTCGGGGTGTTCCGACCAGTCATAAACATACCGATCCACGCCAGCATCAACCAGAATGCTGAACTCCAGCCTGGCTCCCGGTGTCGTATGAAATTTCAGCATATCTTTACCGAAATCGACAACATCTTCGGCAAGTTGCTCAGAAATTATGCGTCCGAGCCCCGTTGTGTCCTTTGAGTTATTCAATAACTCCTTCCCGTTAGCGGAATTTTTTAGAATTTCTTTTGCGTAGTTTTCATAACCTTCAATCCCCGGATTCTCTGTCCAGCCAATACGCGAAAATTCCTCGCTGAAATATACAACAGATGAAATCGGCTGCCCTGCAAACTTTTTCAACCTGGCCAGCTTCGGGTGATCCAGCAGGACTTCTTTATTTCGCAGTTGTTCAAGATGCTCAAAGCTCCCCCCGATAGAGCAGATTAAGTGGTTCCCCCGAACTCCAAAAGCGAATCTGATTGAACGACGGTGAATGCCATCAATAAAGAAATTGACAAGCTCCTCATTCGCACGTGACATTTTTGTGCGATCAATAAAGAGGAAAGGTATCCACTGACCAGGTATTTCAAGCGTGAGATACTCCGTACCGCCAATGGTGCGGACCTGATAACAATCCTGGTACATCACCGGGATGCTCTCAGCGTTTTCAGCTAGCGTCTCTTCAATTTTGTCCTTCAACTGAGCAAAAAGTCTATCGGCCCGGGATCGGTTTTCCACATAGGCGCCAAACACAAGATTGGGAAGTTGAATTTTATCAAAAGTTTCATCCGGAATTGCTTTTAGTTTTTTGAGCAACTGCCGTTTTTGCTCCTCCTCAGAAAGTTCCTGATTCGATGACGAATAATCAGACATCAACTTCCAGACGCTGTACAATGCCTTCGTGGATTCGAGCCAGCTGGTATCGCCATACACAAAGACTTCGTGCGAAATGGCATCTAAAATAAAATCGCGAACCTCTTTTCCTTCTTCTGTAGAATTGAGCCACTGGTAAGCCTCAAAAAAATCTTCGCTTTGCAAATCAGAATCAGGATTTTGAATTTGTTCCCAGGCTTCCTGATAGGTTTTGGTCAGCAGCAGCCTGCGGACTGCGGAATTATTGATAAACGCATTAAACCGCTGTTTGTGAAGTCGGCTGACCGCAACAAAAGGTGTCTGAGCCGGAAGCTGCCCGATAATTGAATGATCTCGAAGCTCATCGGCGTTCCCGGATGCCTGAGAAACCAGCAATAAAACCAGACCAAAGCTCAACACGCGCAGCCTGCAGCAGATAGAAAACATACCCCGACCTTCCCTGACAGTGTTCAGATGGATTCATCAGGCCTGAATAGTACTGCATGGAAAAACAGATTGCCACTCGGGGGAGGAGCTAATTTGCTCAGGTAGCTTCTGTTAATTCAAAAGGAGTACAGACATTCCTGTCTGCCTCGCATAAGCATGCTGCATTGCAGGCAGGAATTTTTGAATTTACTGAAGTTCCCTTTCGATACCGTGTGCCAAATTGGCAGATTTCCTGTTTTGTCAACCAGGCGTATTACGTTAACAACTCCCGAATTTGTACCTGTTTCTTTAGAAAAACCTGTTTCGCCGTATTGGCATGTGAGTTGCTGTACTCGCCTTACCAGTGGAGGCATATGTCATTCCTGCATGCCGGGATTGCCGGGTAACTGTCTGTTTGACGGATCGGCCCTGATGTAGTGAACATTGTATATCTATAGATTTTTGGATCTCTGAAATTGTGAGGAGAAGCCGTGGCTAAGTTGTTGAGTTTTGATGAAGATTCGCGAAAGCAGCTCCTGGCGGGAGTTTCCAAGCTCGCCGATGCTGTAAGTAGTACGCTCGGTCCGCGTGGGCGAAATGCTGTGCTGGATAAAGGCTGGGGCGCCCCAAAGGTGACTAAAGATGGTGTCACCGTTGCAGAAGAGATTGAGTTGGAAGACTCTTTCGAAAACTGCGGCGTCCAGATGGTGAAGGAAGTTGCTTCCAAAACCGGTGATGTTGCTGGCGACGGAACGACTACCGCAACTGTCCTTGCAGAAGCGATGTTTCGTTCTGGCTTGAAGTATATTGCTGCTGGTGCAGATGCAATGTCTTTGAGTCGTGGAATGAACAAAGCAGTCCAGGCTGTTGCAGAGCATCTGACAAAACTGTCGAAAAAAGTAAAAGAAAACGACCGCGATGCGATTAAGACTGTCGCAACAATCGCTGGGAATAACGATCCTGAAGTGGGTGAAATTCTTTCTGACGCCTTGTTGAAAGTCGGCAAAGATGGAGTAATCACCATTGAAGAAGGTCGCCATGTAACGACAGAAGTTGATCTCGTCGAAGGGATGCAGTTTGATCGTGGTTATCTCTCACCACACTTCGTCACCGATCAGGACAACCAGGAAGTTGAACTTGAGAACTGCCGAATTCTGATCCATGAAGAAAAGATCAGCAGTGCGAAAGTACTCGTTCCTCTTCTGGAGAAAATTTCTGAAGCAAACGCTCCTCTTCTGATTATCGCAGAAGATGTTGATGGCGAAGCGCTCGCAACATTGGTTGTCAATAAACTGCGAGGCATTCTGCGAGTTGTTGCCGTGAAAGCTCCCGGATATGGTGACCGCCGAAAAGCAATGCTCGAAGACCTTGCGATCCTGACCAAGGGAACGGCGCTGTTCAAAGATCTTGGTGTTAAACTGGAAAACATCGAACTGAAGGATCTCGGCGTTGCCAAAAAGGTGATCATCACTGCTGATAACACAACCATTGTTGAAGGTGGCGGAACAAAAGCTGCTATCGAAGGGCGTGCTGAGCAGATTCGCCGTGAAATCGAGCAGACTGACAGCGAATATGATCGTGAAAAGTTGCAGGAACGCCTGGCGAAAATCGCTGGAGGTGTTGCACAAATCAGCGTTGGGGCAGCAACTGAAACCGAGATGAAAGAGAAGAAAGATCTCGTTGACGACGCCCTGGCTGCAACACGGGCTGCAATTGAAGAAGGAATTGTTCCCGGTGGTGGTGTGGCTCTGCTTCGCTGCCGTGTTGCTCTGGAAGATTTGAAGCTCAAAGGGGACGAAGCTCTCGGAGCCAAACTTGTTGAGCAGATTCTGGAAATGCCTTTGCGAAAAATCGCTGAAAACGCCGGTCTGGATGGCTCTGTCGTTGCGAACCGTATCCGCAAGGGAAAAGGAAAGGCTTACGGCTACGATGCAATGCACGACAAATATGGCGACATGTTTGAATTCGGTGTTGTCGATCCAACCAAAGTTGTACGAACTGCGTTGCTTAATGCAACCAGTGTTGCCTCGCTGCTAATGACGACCGATTCGATCATCGTTGAAGCTCCTGTGGAAGAAACAGATAGCCATGATGATCACCACCACGATATGGGCGGAATGGGCGGCGGAATGCCAGGGATGGGTGGCGGCATGCCCGGAATGGGTGGTGGTATGCCCGGAATGGGCGGCATGATGGGAATGTAATTCCCGCTGCTGCACAGAGCAGCAGGTGCGGTTCTCTCAAAGATAAATCTGTTAGATTCCCCGCGAATCATATTTTGTTTGTTGCGGGGCTTACATACTCAAGTCTGAATTAGAAGATATTGATAATAGGAGTTAAGTTACGATGAAGTTGAATCCTCTTGACGATCGCGTTGTTATTGAGCCTATGGAAGCAGAAGAAGTAACTGCAGGTGGTATTGTCCTTCCTGATGCAGCCAAGGAAAAACCACAGCGTGGCACAGTCATCGCCGTTGGTCCCGGGCGCTTGCTCGAAAGCGGCGAACGATGTGCGGTTGCTGTTGAAGTCGGTGACGAAGTTCTGTACGGCAAATATGGCGGAAGCGATATTGAAGTAGATGGCAACGAGTACAAAATCCTGCGGGAGAGTGACATCCTGGCCAAGGTTGTCTAAGCCAATTCAGAGTGTGCGTTGCTGCGAGGTAATGCACACTCTTGTTTAACACCCGATTATCACAACAGCGAACCTTAAAAATCATAAGACTGCAAAGTCGATACCCAGCCGGAAACCATTGAAATCAGTTTTCGGCGAAGCATAAATAGAGGAGACACGAATCGTGGCTAAGCAAATGCTCTTTTCGGATCAGGCCCGCATTAAACTGCAACGTGGTGTGCGGACATTATCCGATGCTGTCGCCGTTACCATGGGCCCGACAGGACGAAATGTAATTATCGACAAAAGCTTTGGAAACCCGGTGGTGACCAAGGACGGCGTCACCGTCAGTAAAGAAGTGGACCTTCCGGACCCGTTTGAAAACATGGGAGCCAAACTGGTCAATGAAGTGGCTTCAAAAACCAGTGATATTGCCGGTGATGGAACAACGACGGCAACCGTCCTGGGACGAGCCATTTACGAAGAAGGGCTTCGCAGTATTTCTCTGGGAGCCAATCCGACAGTTGTACGTCGAGGGATTGAAAAAGCTGTCGACGTTGCTGTCGATAAGTTAAACAAAATGGCCAAGCCTATTTCTGATAAAAAAGAAGTCGCCAGCATTGGTTCAATTTCCGCCAACAACGACCCTTCCATTGGAAACCTTATTGCTGAAGCAATGGAAAAAGTCGGCCGTGATGGTGTGATCACTGTTGAAGAAGGAAAATCAAACGATACGACTCTTGAACTTGCCGAAGGAATGCAGTTCGACAAAGGGTATATTTCTCCTTACTTCGTCAACGAGCCGGAAACAATGAGCTGCGTTCTCGAAAACGCCTACATTCTTCTGGTTGAGAAAAAAGTTTCAACACTGCGAGATATCGTGCCGATCCTGGAAAAAGTTTCTCAAACCGGAAAACCGCTGTTGATTATTTCTGAAGATGTTGAAGGGGAACCTTTAACAGCATTGGTCATCAACAAACTGCGAGGCGTGCTGAATGTTGCTGCAGTCAAAGCTCCCGGTTTTGGTGATCGACGCAAAGCCATGCTCAGCGATATCGCTGTGCTTACCGGTGGCGAACTGATTTCAGAAGACCTGGGAATTCAACTTGAAAGCGTTGAGATTGGTCAGCTGGGACAAGCCCGCCGTATTGAATTGACAAAAGATTCCTGCACCATCATTGAAGGGGCAGGAGACGCAAAAGCAATTCAGACACGAGTCGATCAGATTCGCAATCACATTGAAGCAACTGAGAGCGATTATGATCGTGAGAAGTTCCAGGAACGTCTTGCAAAAATTACCGGTGGTGTTGCCATTATTTCTGTAGGTGCTGCGACCGAAGCAGAAATGAAGCAGACCAAAGCCCGCATGGAAGATGCCCTTCATGCAACCCGGGCAGCAGTCGAAGAAGGTGTTCTACCCGGTGGTGGCGTCGCTCTTCTGCGTTGTATTGCCCCCGTCAGCAAGTTGGAGCTTGAAGGTGATGAGCAGATTGGTGTCGACATTGTCGCCCGTGCCCTGCAGGCACCTATTCGACAGATCGCAGAAAACTGTGGTCAGGATGGAGCAGTCATTGCCGATGAAGTTCTTGGTATGAAAGCCAACGAAGGCTATGATGCCAAAAAAGGTGAGTATGGCGACATGGTCGCAAAAGGAATTATCGATCCTGCCAAGGTTGTTAAAACTGCTTTGTCAAATGCCGCTTCAATCTCCGGATTAATGCTGACCACTCAGGTTCTGGTCACAAAAACAGATGATGAGGACAAGGGAGCAAAAGCAATCGAAGGATCTGTTCGATAATCATGCTCTGTCTTAGAATCGTCAAGATGATTCTTGCATGAGAAGAATTGTAATCAAAAGGGTCATCGCAGAATACGATGGCCCTTTTTTTGTAGTAGTTATTCACTAAAGCAGACCTTAACGACGGCGTCCGGTTCCTGCGACATTGAAAGGAACCGTGGGCAAACACCCGGCAGCTGAGGATGTATAATCCGGCTTAAGCAGCTTTGTTTTAATTCCAGGTCGAGGCCTGAAAATAAAATTCTGGTAGAACTCAATTTGAAACTGTAGGATATGATGGTAGAGAAACGGGATTATTACGAAGTGCTTGGTGTTACTCGCGAAGCATCGGTCACCGAGATCAAAAAGGTCTACCGAAAGATCGCCATCGAGAATCATCCGGATCGAAATCCCGGAGATGAAGAGGCGGTGAATCGCTTCAAAGAGGCTTCTGAAGCGTACGATGTGTTGAGCAACCCGGAAAAGAAAGCCAAGTATGATCGCTACGGACATGCCGGTCTGGGAGCAGGAGGAGGCAACAGCCAGTTTCATGATGTAAGTGATATTTTTGAAGCTTTCGGTGATATCTTCGGTTTTGGAGGAGGACGCCGTGGCGGTCGTTCGCGAGGGCCGGCTCGGGGAGATCATTTACAGACGTCACTCGAAATTGATCTACTCGAAGCGGCATTCGGTTGCCAAAAAACAATCAAGATTAAACGAAATAAACTTTGCAGCACTTGCGACGGATCGGGTGCCAAACCGGGCTCTTCACCCGAAACCTGCGAATATTGCCAGGGGGCCGGACAGGTCGTACAGAGCCAGGGTTTTTTCCGCATGCAGACCACTTGTCCCAACTGCGGGGGCGAAGGGACAGTCATTGCAGATAAATGTAATACGTGCTGGGGAGCAGGGTTTGAAAAGGAAGAAACGGAACTGACTCCCGATATTCCGCCGGGCGTAGACAACGGAACACAAATTGTTTTAAGAGGACAGGGTAACCCCGGAAAAGGGGGAGGCCCCCGGGGAGATTTGTATGTGCAGATCATTGTTAAAGACCATCCGTTGTTTCAACGCGAAGGCTCTCATTTAATTTGCAGGGTACCGATTACTTTTTCACAAGCTGCACTTGGTGCAGAAATAGAGATCCCTGTATTGGGAGGTAAAAAGAAACTCTCAATCCCTGCAGGAACACAACCTCACGATACCATACGACTGGCAGGGCTTGGAATAACCGACCCGCATACACATCGCACAGGTGATTTGCATGTTGAGTTACATGTCGAGGTTCCGAAAAAATTGAACGACGAACAGGAACGCCTGCTGCGAGAATTAGCCGAGCATGACCATGTGAATGTTGGAGTCAAACGAAAATCGTTCTGGGGACACGTCAAAGAATTCATTCACTGGGACAGCGACGAAAGTTCGAAGGAAGAAGATTAACACTCAACACTCAACAATCAGTTGGAATAAATATCGAGAAGGTGGAAGATGACAGAGCAGGACATGAGCGAACCATTCGAACCAGAGAACGACTCTGAAGATACAGTAAATTCAGACGGAGCAGAAACCCCGGAGGATGTCGAGATTGTGTCTCCCCTGGAAAGCCTGCAGAAAGAGAAAGAGGAACTGGAAGACCGTCTGACTCGCACTCAGGCTGAATTGGTCAATTATCGCAGGAGAACTCAAAATGAAAATGCTCAGTTTCGAAAATATGAAGGGTTGAATCTTGTCAGAGATTTGCTGCCGGTAATTGACAATTTGAAGCGGGCTGTGGGAGTCTCCGGGCAGACTGCCTCTGTGGACGATGTAAAAAAAGGAGTTGAGATGGTTATCCAGCAGTTTGTGTATATCCTCGCCTCCAAAAATGTTGCGCAGATCCCGGCCGAGGGGGAAGCATTCGATCCGAATTTACACGAAGCGGTCCAGCAAATTCCCTCTGAGGAAATCCCGGCAATGCACGTCGCACAGGAATTGGAAACCGGTTACCAGATGAACGACCGCGTTGTCCGCCCGGCTAAAGTGATCGTTTCAACCGGCCCTCAGAATAATCCCGAACAATAGAAATAGAGGTCGTAAAATGCCAACTTATGATTACATCTGTTCCAACTGCGATGCAGAATGGGAACTTTTCCAATCGATTAAAGCCAAGCCGGTGCGCAAATGCCCGGAATGCGGAAAACTGAAAGCGAAACGCCAGATCGGAACCGGTGCAGGCGTCATCTTCAACGGTTCTGGTTTCTATCAGACAGATTACCGCTCAGCTTCCTACAAAAAAGGATCAGACGCTGCCCAAAAAGCGGAAAAAGAAGCCAGTTCTTCCAAGTCAGATTCCAAAAGCAAAAAGAGCGAAACAAAAAGCGAATCAAAAACAGCTTCAACCAACAAAAGCAAAGATTAATACCTTCTCAGGTCAAACAATCATGATCAAGCCGTTAACCTGTCCTATTTGCGATAAGCCTTTGCCCCCTCAAATGACACAGGACTCAGGCGTGTTCCCGTTTTGCAGTTCCCGTTGTAAAAATGTCGATCTGTTTCGCTGGTCTGACGGAAAGTATGCGATTGTCGAAGACCTCGCCCAGCGGCCTGATATACTGCAGGAGATTTTAGAAGACGACCTTTTCACACAGAGTAATGAAGAAGAGGATATCTATTGAAATCCGTCCGGCTGCCCTGAGAAGCTGCGGACCTGAAGGAGAATGCATCAATGTCCGGCAATGTGGAACAGCGAGTTTATTCTAATACCGGCAGCATTTTCCAGGCAATCAAACAGAACTCATTTTTATGAATCAGGAGTATGACTTAGCGATTGTCTGTGCATTGGGATTAGAGCGAAAATTTCTGAAAAAACTGCTCTTTTCTCCGAAACGTCATTCTGATTTTTCCTTCCCGTTTATCTCGGGATCATGTGGAACTTCCCGAGAACTTCAAATCTGCCTGATTCAATGCGGAGTAGGCCCGGCAAATGCAGCAAAAAATCTGACGGATGCTCTTGAGCAGGTTCAAGTGAAACATATTCTTATCGCAGGTTTATGTGGAAGCCTCTCTACTCGATTTCGCATCGGAGATCTGCTCATTCCTCAAACAATTCTCTCAACTGATAATGCTCCTGAAATTTCATGCGACTCACTTTTTAATACAGAACAAAATAATCATTCGGGAGAAATTCTGTTAAGTTCCAACCAACCCGTTACAACAAGTGCCTCAAGAGAAAAATGGCATGCACAAACAGCAGCGGTCGGAGTGGACATGGAAACTTATTCCCTCGCTGAAACAGCCCGGCAGCGTGATATAAAATTTTCCGTTATTCGAGCTGTCAGCGATGATGTACAGACCGAACTGGACTCACGCTTTATCCACCTGTTGAAGGATTCCGGCGAGCCGAATATCCGGAAAGTACTTGTGAGCATCGTCAGCTCTCCGGTATTATTGCTGGCGCTATATGCCATGTCTTTCAGAGCTAATATTGCAATGGACTTTATGATGAAATATCTGGAGCAGAATGATCTCGCTTCGATGGTATAACCTGGAAGTGAAAAATTCCTCGAATGGAACTCCCTCAGCATGTTGTTCAGAGGTAAGCCTGAACCATCCTGTACCTGACATCTAAAATATTTGTTATCGTTGTAAATGGATTAAAAAAATGTCCGAACAAAATACAGAAGCAATCAGTAATCTTCTTCGGCAATGGCTGAATGTTCGCATGGAACAGGACGCAATCAATTGGCTTCAGGAGCGTTGTTCGTCAATTCGCAAGGGAAATTTGCAGGAGCTGTACCTGGGATTTGGCCTGGTTTCCCGGAAGGTTCCCAAGCTGGCGTTGGAATTGACATCGGATGAACTGCGGCAGGCAGATGCCGTACGTCCCGATTGGCACCCGGGATACTGGTCAGTTCAGGATGCCGCCAGAACACTGCTTGTTTTGGAATATACTCCTGATCGTCCTGAGCAGTTTATCTCGGCTCTGGATAAATTATTCGCTGCAGGAGAAGTCCACGAACTGGTCGCGCTATATCAGGCAATTCCGGTCTTTCCCTATCCGCAGCGACATACAGAAAGAGCCGGTGAGGGAATTCGCACAAATATGCAAAGCGTATTCCGGGCCATTGCTCACAAAAACCCATATCCAGCCGAGCAGCTTGATGAAGGAATGTGGAATCAGATGGTACTCAAATGTCTGTTTATCGGGACAGCATTGCACCCTGTTGTTGGACTGGATACGCGCCTCAACCCTGCTCTTTCGCAAATGCTTTGCGACTATGCACACGAACGCTGGGCTGCGAGTAGAACGGTGCATCCGGAACTTTGGCGATGTGTGCGTCCCGAAATGACTGCCACCGCATTGCAGGATTTACAGCGAGTGGTCGAGCAAGGTAATGAACTGGAAAAACAGGCGGCTGCATTATCACTTGCTGGCAGTTCGCTGCCGGAAGCGAATGAGCTTCTGCTCGCCAATTTACCAGAGCATTATGAACAGATCAAAGCCGGAACGCTGAACTGGGAATCGGTTTACCTTGCATTGGAAGAGGCCTGAATTTCATACCACTTATAAATAGTAGCCTCTAATAGTTGCCTGATTGCTCATGCCAGTGCTGCCTTTATTAAAAGAATCGGCAGACTATCGCAACATTTTACGGAACTGTTTTGCAGTGCATGTATTGGCAATTTCTTTTTTCGATAAGCCGGCTCGCCGAGCCTGATTGACGCCCCACTGCATCACATCCAGCCCGTTTGTTGAATGAGCATCGGTATTGATCACGATCGGAATGCCATGCTGTTTCGCCTGGGCCGCGTGAATATCACTCAAGTCGAGTCGGGACGGATGTGCGTTAATCTCCATCAGCACTCCCTTATCAGCCGCCGCTTTGAAAACATCATCAAAATCGATTTCCGCACCGGGGCGTTTGCCAATCATGCGACCGGTTAAATGTCCAATCGCATGAACGTGTGGATTTTTTATCGCATTGATCAACCGTTTGGTAATCTGTTCTTTCGGTTGTTTCAAACCGTAATGCAAAACAGCAATCACCCAGTCAGCTTCTGAAAGAACTTCATCATCCAGATCGAGAGTTGCATCTTCCAGAATATCGCATTCAATCCCGCACAGTACATCGATTTCAGAATACTGTTCCCGAATTATGCGGATATTCTCCCAATGCTCTCGCAGACGAGTCGCATCGAGTCCATTGGCCATCGTGACTCTTTTCGAATGATCGGTAATCGCGATATATTTCAGATTTCGCTCTATCGCAGCTTCAATCATTTCCTCGATGGTTGCCCGCCCGTCGCTGGCGGTTGTGTGCATATGCAAGTCGCCACGTATCTGTTTCAATTCGATTAAATCAGGCAGCTCATCAGATTCCGCTGCGATAAACTCATAACGGTTTTCGCGTATTTCCGGCGGAATCCAGGAGAGATCCAAAGCAGCATAAATCTCCTTTTCTTCGCGGGAGGCAACTACTTCCTCGCCG
>WFOZ01000802.1 GCA_015487825.1 Planctomycetaceae bacterium | reverse complement strand
TGAAGTATTTGCGCCAAGCACAAAAAGATTATTGGGTTCGAGAAAACGATAACCGGTTGTCAGATTGGCTCCCAGATTTCCTTCATTGGTGAGAAATCCACGAATATCACCAAACAGAATCTGCTCCTCTCCATTCTGGATATAAGGGAACAGGCCAAGGTATGTGATACCGGTATCTCGTCCAACTGTTGGTAAGGCAGTATGTCCGATCCTGCCATCAATGCCAAAGTCCTGGGCATCAGATTGCGCAGGCGAAATCAGGCTTGCAGAAAGTATCAGCAACAGGCTGGAGACAAAAAGAAGATCACGCAAACATAATTTGTGCATGAATTGCTCTTAATTCAAGGAGGGAAAATCAGAAGGGAGAGAGTCAGAGTAAGATTGGGAAACCAGAACTGACATTTGGAGGGGTACGAAATATAATCCGTGTTTTCCGGTGGTGTCAATGGGGATCCCGGGCAAACTGCCTGTATGTTCATATTTTTGCGAGATATAAATCAGCGCATGAAAAAACCCCGGAGACAACTCCGAGGCTTCCCGTACTCAAAATCAAAAAAGGTGCGAGTGGGATTCGAACCCACGAATAATGGATTTGCAATCCATCGCCTTAGGCCACTTGGCTACCGCACCGTATCTTTCGCAACAGTTCGTTAACTGGTACAAACCTAATGATCGGCAAATCGAACCATCGACATCAGGGATTTCTGGATATAATTTCACAAGTTGTGCTATCGTCCCGTAACCTCTTTGGATGAAAGGGGTTACAGTATCATCCCGTCTGGACGTTATGTTAGCATAGATACTATCGGGGAATCAAGTAAAGCCAGGGGACTTTTCCGGATTCTTACGATCTCTCAGGGATCAATTTTTGATTCCTCTCCCATCAAACCACCTCTGACAGTGGAAAACTTTCGGGTTCAGTGTCAGTATGGGGACAATTACTCATATTTCATCAACAGATTGGATGTGAAAGAGTTTTTTACGTTGTGCCGGGAATGACACATTAATCACCAGGAAGGTTCTTTACGGAAAATCTTGAATTATCTCTTAAAGTATACAGACATTTGGCTTGAGTAGGCCTTGGTTAAAGGTGGACAAGGATGCTTCCGTTACACTCAACAAAGCTGTTGCTTGAGATTATTAGAGGTTTTCATGACATCATGAGCTAGAAGAAGAGAATAAACAGATGGCTGATTCGGATCGGAGCCAGAGCGAGAACCAGAACGACTCGGTTCAGGAAAGTGAAGAAAATTTGATTGAACGGGCGCGCGGTGCTCTTTCGAATTGTAACTGGGTAATTGGGGAATGTGCTGCCCAATGGACAGAAAAATATGCCAAAGGGCGAACAGATGCGGATTTTGGAAATCAGATCGGGCTTTCTTCTGATCAGGTGTTTCAGCGAAGAAGAGTCTGGGAAACATTCCACGATGTGAGGGAAGAATACAAAAATCTGAAATGGTCTCATTATTACGTTGCCTTGAATTGGGAAGATTCTGCTGAGTGTCTGAACTGGGCAGTCGAGAATCAGGCAACGGTGGCACAAATGCGAGCCTGGCGGCGTTCGGTACATGGAGAAGATTTGTCTGAACAGAGCGATCCAATGGTGTTACAGGCACTCGATTACAGTCCGGAAGTTGTCAGAGATGCTGAAGGCTTTGCAAGCTCATCCGAGTCAGGTATTCCTTTCGAAGTGACAGGAACAGGGGAACTAGCCGAAGTGGCAGGAGCAGAGGCGGCGCCTTATGCTCCGTTTCGTAAAGATGCCCGTGGTCCCATGCCGGGAGAAGAAGGGGCAGCATCAACAACGGTTGCAGCGCCAGTTTCAATGACACCACAAAGAATTGCCAAGCGGGCTCTCGGAGGGATGCGGCGAATTCAACAACTTATGGAAGAATTGACAGATGAAGACTACAGCGAGTTGACACCGGATATTATCAACCAGCTATGGGACACCTACGAAGAACTGGGACGGAGTATCAAAAGACAGGTTTAATAAAATGAAAGGCGAACCGGGAGTGTAAATTCCCGGTTTTTGCTGAAATTCAGCTTCCAGCATTACAGGTTGAGATGTGACGCATCCTGCATTCCTGGATGTGAGCTGTTAATATTCTTTATGAAATGAAGTTCGGGTCAAAGGATATGACATCATGGTAGAGGAAACTGTATCATCAACGGGTTCGAAGTCCAGGCCATCTAACGGAGGAATCCCTTTTGTAAATGGCTGGCTTGTGGTTGCTTTATTGGTTTGTGGGATTGCGTTACTTGCCCGGGATATTTATCGCAATCCACTTTCTCTATTTACGTCTAACGCAGGAGCCCGCCCGGTTGTTGCTCGAGGTGATCTGGCTGAGGATGAAAAGACGACGATTGACATCTTCAATCAGTCATCCGTATCTGTCGTTCACGTGGCAACGGCAGAATTAGCCGGCAGTCAATTTAACTTCAACGTGCTGGAAGTCCCCAAGGGAACCGGCACCGGATTCCTCTGGGATGAGAACGGCTATATTGTCACGAATTACCATGTTGTTCGTGGGGAAAATCAACGATTTCGTGTCACGCTTTCAGATAACAGCACACATCAGGCTTACCTAGTGGGGGGAGAACCTTCCAAGGATATTGCGGTACTACGGATAGATCCGGCTCACCTTAATCTTAAGCCGATCAAACTGGGAACCTCTTCCAATTTACAGGTTGGCCAGAAGGTTTTCGCGATTGGGAGTCCGTTCGGGCTTGATCAGACTCTGACAACCGGGGTAATCAGTGGATTAGGGCGTGAAATCCAATCGACAAATCATAAAACGATTCGCGATGTGATTCAGACAGATGCTGCGATCAATCCAGGCAATTCGGGAGGGCCACTTTTAGATAGCGCGGGCCTTCTGATAGGTGTCAATACGGCGATCTTCAGCCCTTCGGGAGCTTCTGTCGGAATTGGTTTTGCAGTCCCCGCAGATATCCTGAATCGTATCGTGCCACAGATAATTCAAACAGGTAAAGTCGAGCGTCCTGGTCTGGGAGTGTTCATTTTCAATGATGCGATGGTACGCAGGCGAGTTGGAAAACCTGGTGTTTTAATTCGTGACATTGCCCCCGACAGCGCAGCTTTAGAGGCAGGTTTACGCGGAACCAGCTCTAATGAGAATGGTGATATCATTCTTGGCGATTTGATTGTTGCACTCGATGGAGAGCCGATCAAGGAGCAGGCCGATCTGTTCGACCTGCTCGAAAAAAAGAAAGTTGGCGATGTTGTACAAGTTACCATTGAGCGGGAAGACAGGAAAATGGATGTCAAAGTAAAGTTGCAGAGGATTGAGTAACGAGACGTCGATGAAACCGAGTTTGAAGGCCGTAGGCTGGGCCAAGACTCAGCCTACGGCCTTTTCAGGCCTTAAATTGGGGGGTTGAGTTTTGCTGGTCCGTGCTCCGTTGTCGCACTATCCGATGGAATCGACTCCAAAATTAAGGATTGAAGACGCACTACGCTACTGTATTACTA
>WFOZ01000801.1 GCA_015487825.1 Planctomycetaceae bacterium | reverse complement strand
GACAGACCTGGTTTGGGTTGAGCCCGATAACTCGCCGAATTCAAAACCTGTCTTTTCAAAACCGGAAGATGTGGTAGGGACCGAAACAATCAAAAATATTCGTGCCCAAACACCGATTCATCCTGAAGATATTCGACAACTCCCTTTAGTAAAACGAAATGACATCGTTGCAGTTACCGCTCGAATCGGCGGCGTTGTTGTTCGCAGGTATTGCAGAAGTCACGACGAAGGTGCCAAAGGGCAATTCGTTACATTGACTCCGGTAGATGGAAAAGCAAAAGTGACTGCCCGGGTGAGTGGCTTTCGGGAAGCAGAAATCGTTCTGGAAGATATCACGTCTGCTGCAGCGCAGCCACAATCGATTCAGGCAGCCAGTCATTCAAAAGCAGTTCAGCAATCTTCCAATCGAGGATTACAGGTTATTCAACCACAAGCAAATGCATACAATAAAACTCGCTCCGCTTCTTCCAGACGCCCGGCGAGTTTCATAAAACCGAGATCTATTCAAGTACAAATTCAAGCCAACCGCCCTGTGCAATTACCTTAATCTCCTGAGCAAACCTGACAGTAGGAAATCGGATTACCATTGAGTATAGAGAAGTAAAAAACGAATTGACTGGCTCCGACAAGAGTGCTGCATAGTCACTTGAGGATTCACTCTCTCGACTCGCTCAAGATACCAAGTAATGAGTATAAAAGATTGTGATTACCATGTTTCTACTGCGTCTAATACCGCTTGCCTGTTTAATGAACTGCCTGGTGATAACTTCGCAGTTTATTTCGGCACAAGGGATCTATGCTCCTCCGTCCGGGTCAGCTACGAGGTGGAGACCAGCGGCGCAGGCTCACAATACATCTCATAATCACCACCAGCCGGGAATGGCCCGCGCTGCTCGTTTTGCTCCTCCGCCAACAGTAAGAGATTTCTCATGGATATATATTGATGAGCCGGAAAAACGCGAGTTCAAAGTGAATGACATTGTCACTGTGATCGTGAGTGAGAAATCAGAAGTAACTTTAAATTCACGATTTAACAGGCAGCGGACATCGACATTTACTTCTGAATTAAAAGAATTTGTTCGGATTACAGATGGCTTGACACTGGAGAATACGGCAGGAACAAGCCCGGGAATTGATGCCAATCAACAGGATCGAATTCAGGCAACTGGTCAGGTGACGGATGCAGAAGGAATTACTTACCGAATCGCTGCAACAATTGTTGATATCCGACCGAATGGAAATCTCATCCTGGAGGCGCGTAAGAAAATTCACGCTGGTGATGACCTGTGGGAATACACATTGCATGGCGAAATACGCTTTGAAGACGTATTGGCTAACAACACCGTTTTGAGTGAAAATATTGCTCATATGGATATCAAAAAAGTCCAGCAGGGAAGAAATTACTCTTCAGTCAAACGACGCTGGGGAACCAAGCTGTATGACCTGTTATGGCCGTTTTAGTATTTTGGAATCATTCGTTTTATATCTGACCATATGGGTAACTATTCAGCGATGTTTGATTATTGCGGAAAATAAGGTTGTATGTAGGTTCCGCTACCCGCGGACCACCGCAGAAATAGGAGGCTCTACCTCCCATCGTGGTCCGCAATAGCGGCCCCTACGCCAACGCTGAATAGTTACCCATATGGTTTATTAACATATTATCATTTTGAGAACGTCTATGAAATCTCTTCTTTTCATGCTGACAATATGCACTTTTTCCGTATTTGCGCAACAGATAAATGCACAAATACGACTGGAAAGTATTTGTACTGTTCACGGCCATGAAGAGGTCCGGCTGATTGGAATGGGAATTGTTGTCGGTTTGGACGGCACAGGAGATGGAGGTAAGGCGGGACCGACAATTCGGGCATTGGCCGCAGCAATGAAAGCGATGCACACGCCAGTTCTTGATGCCAAAGAATTAACCAATGCGAAAAATGTAGCGATCGTGACAGTCCATGCTACGATCCCCAAAACCGGTTCGCATAAGGGACAACGGATCGATTGTTTTGTCAGTTCGTATCTCAGTGCTAAAAGCTTGCGTGGCGGTCGTTTACTGGTTACGCCACTTCAAAGTGATGATCTGAAAAATGAAATCGTTATTGGGACGGCTGAAGGAGCCATTGTGATTGAGGATGCGATTCAGGCAACAACCGGTCGAATCCCGATGGGAGTTATTGTTAAAGATAGTTACTTTCGAAATAAAGATTACCTGCAGAGAATTGTAGATACATCTGAAGATAAACCGAAGATTCGCCTGCTGCTCGATGGACCACATTCCAGTTTTATTTCTGCCCGTACGATCACCGAGCGAATTAATGAAGCGTTTGAGTTTGAATCTTTTGGCGAACAGCATGCTAAAGCAGTCAGTCCCAGTATTATCGATGTGCAAATTCCGAAAACCTGGCAGGAAACGCCGATTGATTTTATTGCAGAGGTTCTCGATCTGAAAATCAACTCGCCGCATAGTATGTCCAAAGTACAAGTCAATTCGAAAACAGGAGTTGTAATTGTCTCCGGCGATGTTGAATTAAGTCCGGTACTGATCAACCATCCCAATTTACAAATCAGTATCGGAACAGGCAACGCCGTGATTAACGGAGCAACATTCAAGTCACTTTCTGATGGGCAATCGACTCGTACCACATCGCGGCTCGATCAACTCGTTAAAGCCCTTAATGAACTCGGCGTTCCACGGGACGCAATGATCGAAGTACTGCGTGAACTGGCTCGCTCTGGTAAATTGCATGCCATTTATGAAGAGATTTGATGGACAGGCGGTAGTTGTCAGGCATTAGGTTCTTATCAATGAAATGCTGCGCAAAAGTGGCGGGATAATTTTACCACGAAAAAGAAAGTGATGAACCACCGAGACACAGAGAACACCGAGGCAAAGCAAAAAGAGGTGTCTGATTTATGAAAAAATGTTTCACGCAAAGACGCAAGGAAAAGAAGAAAATTTATTTTTCAGCAGATTAAATTCCAAACTGTTGCAGGCGATGTGAGAGTTTTTTTCTCCGTGCTCTCTGCGTCTCTGTGGTTAATATAATTTTCCTGTTTGGTTCCGGCTACGCCGGGTTAGG
>WFOZ01000800.1 GCA_015487825.1 Planctomycetaceae bacterium | reverse complement strand
GCATTAACCAGTGCTTTCTGTAGCTTGCTTATGCGGACTCAAATCTGTTTGGCCATTGCGATTGCTCCCACAATTCCTGATTGACTGCCAAGCTCTGGCGGGATGATGTATTGATCAATATTCGCCTGAACGGCTTCTGAACCGACATAGTTGTTGAGAAGATCTTTCACCTTTTTGCGAATCAGCGGAAACAATGTTTCCTGCTGCATCACGCCGCCTCCCATGATGATTTTTTGGGGCGAAATTGTGCAGATGAAATTGACCAGGGCATACGCAAGGTACTCTGCTTCGAGTTCCCAGGCGGGATGATCGGGAGGCAACTTTTGTCCTTCAATCCCCCAACGCTGTTTCATCGCAACTCCGCAAGCAAGTCCTTCCAGGCAGTCACCATGAAACGGGCAACTACCGGGGTAGGGGTCTTTCACCAGATCGTGTGGAATACGAATATGCCCCACTTCCGGATGAACAAGCCCGTGCATCATCTTCCCGTTTACAAAACCGCCGCCACCCAGGCCAGTGCCAATCGTCAGATACATAAAAGTATCCAACCCCTGCGCTGCTCCCCAGGTTTGTTCCCCCAAAGCAGCGACATTCACATCGGTATCAAACGCGACTGGAATTTGTAACGCGTTTTTAATCGTTCCCAGAAAATCGGTATGGCTCCAACCCGGCTTGGGGGTTGATGTAATAAAGCCGAATGTTTCAGATTCCGAATGGACATCTACCGGACCGAACGAGGCAATCCCCAGCGAAGCAATCTCATCTCCCGCAGCCGCCTGCTTCTGAAAGTAATCGATCACCTTCGCAAAGGTCTCTTTGGGAGTCCTGGTTTCAATACGAACAACATCCCGCAGATCGTCGGGCCCGGTCCCCACCGCACAAACAAACTTCGTCCCCCCCGCTTCAATCCCGCCGTATATTTTGCTCATGAGATCCCCTTATTTCATTACTTTCGGAATGTAATTCCGCAAAAAAGTATGGCTTTGCTGGAGTGAGGCGAGGCGGCCTTTGAGGGTTCCTTCGTAGGCTCGGTCTTCTACTTCGACGCAGACCGGACCGTTGTAGCCGGTATCTGTTAATGCGGAAAAGAACTGGCCCCAGTTGACGTCTCCCATGCCGGGGAGTTTGGGGGTGTGATATTGATTCGGGTTAGCCATGATGCCAACTTCATTCAGGCGATCGATATCAAGCCGGACATCTTTGGCGTGAATGTGAAACAGACGATCTGCAAAATCGCGGATCGGTTTGATCGCGTCCATCTGTTGCCAGATCATGTGAGACGGATCGTAATTCAAACCGATCGAATCACTATCTAAATCCGCGAACATCCTTTTCCAGATCGCAGGACTAATCGCCATGTTTTTGCCGCCGGGCCATTCGTCATCAGAAAAGAACATCGGACAATTTTCGATGCCGATGCGTACTTGATGTTCTTCCGCCAAGGCAACAATTGGCTTCCAGGTTTCAAGAAATCGGGACCAGTTCGCATCGATTGATTTTGTCCAGTCTCGCCCGATGAAAGTATTCATTCGAGTGAGACCGAGTTTGTTACAGGCGACGATGATTTTCTTAATCTGATCGCAAGCCTGTTTCGATTCAGCATCGTCAGGCGAAAGTGGATTCGGATAGTACCCTAAACCGCTGATCGAAACGCCGGTTTCATCGAGCAGCGATTGGATCTTTTCTACTTGGGCATCGTCCAGTTCCGCGACATCAATATGAGTGATGCCCGCGTAACGCCGTTCTGCTTTACCGAAAGGCCAGCACATAATTTCGACGCAATCGTAACCAATTCGATCAGCCGTGCGGATCACCTGTTCGAAATTGTATTCGGGAAGTATGGCGGAGACAAAACCTAATTGCATCGGTTGTTCTTTCTTGTAAGAGAGTTGTGTTAGTGATATCGATTTTCGGCAAGCAACAGGCGGTGTTTTTTCGCTTCTGTAAAAAAGTTGCCCGTTTCGCAGTCGCCTTTGGCTTGCCGTTAAACGAATTATTATGGGGGATCATAACCACTTCCCCCCCACGGGTGACAGCGAAAGATACGCAAGCAACCTCGCCAGGAGCCGCGGATGGCACCGTATTTATTAACCGCCTGAATGAAATAGTTGCTGCAAGTCGGTTCGTATCTGCATTGACGTCCAATGAGCGGGCTTAACGTCCATTGATAAATCCGTACCAGACCAATTAATAGCCGGGCGGGAAGATGCCAGATCGTTTTCAGGATACGTGAAATCATTTAATCATCAAGCCGGCGGGCGATTCGTTTGACAAGTTTCAATAACGATTTATGGTACTCTTTCAACCCGGCACCAGAACCGACACGCGGTATCAGAACAAGATCTAAGCCGACAGGCAATTGATGCCTGCACAAACGGAACGCTTCGCGGAGTAACCGTTTTTTTCGATTTCGGCAAACAGCGTTGCCATGTTTTTTGGATACGCTCAAGCCTCGCCGTGTGATAT
>WFOZ01000799.1 GCA_015487825.1 Planctomycetaceae bacterium | reverse complement strand
TTTCGATCCTGTTGCCATCTCGATGATCGTGATTTCAAATGGCGAGTCGAAACATGACCGACATGATCCAGACAACCTGAAGGCAACAAGCCAAACGCATTTGAGTTGTTGCCGGTTTGCTTCTTCCATCGCAACTGCCAATCCGTATCCGACCAGTACAAACTCATGCGTTCATCAAATCTACCGATTTGGTCGTAAGTCTCTCTTTCGAAACAGAGACACCACCCGGAAAGAACTTGCAAGTCGCCTCGAAAAACGGGATCCTGCAACCGGGAAAGCAACCACTCACGGCGCAATTCCGCTCCGACCAATCGTCCCGGCTCATTTTCCAACTGGTCAATCAGTTCGTTCACCCACGGTTTTATTGTCACAACATCGTTATTTAATAACGCGATGTATCGGGTGTTGCTGCTTCGAATTCCTCGGTTCCAGGCCGCAGTCACCCCGCAATGGCGTTGTTCAATCCATTGAACATCCAACGGTAAAAAACGCTGCGATGCTCTGCGATCCTGTTTGGAACTCCCGTCATCAACAACTGTGATTGCAAGCTCTTGGCTGTGATGTCGCCTCAAAGCAGAACAACAGGCAACCGTCTGCTCCCAGCAGCCATACTGAGGAATCACAATCGTTAATTCACGACAAGCATGATCATAAGAATGAAAATTCACCCGAGCTCCTCAATCGGCACAGGAGACTTTTTCATCCGTTCAAGTTCCTGATCCCATTCCTCTTTTGCCGGAACGGGATGAAGTGGTAAGTCTGCATCATCCACATAAGGTTTCTGCTCACATGGTTTGTCCGGATTCGCCTTCTGGGCAACACAAGGCTCGCCAATATTCTGCTCGGGTTGCTTGTCCACAGAAGGTTTTTGCGACCAATGCAATGGCTGAAAATCCCTCATGATTCCACACAATTTGGGAAGACGATTGTTTTTGTCGGTGTATCGCCCTGCCGTCTGTTCCGAACAGGGATCACCAACCTGCTGAAGAATCTGCCGCGATGCTTCTTCCTGGCTCTGCACTTCGAAAAAATCATTCAAGCGACTTTGTGCAGTAACAGAAACCAGTTTCATCCCTGCCTGCGACATCGCACAACGCGATAATCGCAAAAACTGTGCAACGCGAAAATAATGGAAATCGGTCGCAACCGCTGCTTCCAAAGGCTTCCTCTGTTCAAAATGGTACTGCTGCGGCCACTGAAGTTCACAAAGTTCCGATTGACGAATTCCCTTGGCTTCACATTCCCGGATAAAATCCCCCAGAAGTTTTTCAGGCTGATAATCAACATTTCGTTTGCGGGCATAATCAATCATTTCTTTCGAAGGAGAAATCTGCATCTCGCATCCGAGAAAATAAATCGTTCGAAACCCGAGCTGATACAGAATATCGATTGCCTGCACCATCGAATCGTTCCAATCGACAATCGTTTGATGATTCGGCGAAAGAAAATCATGGAATCCCCTTTGCCGATCTCCATCAAAAAAATAAAGGCCCGGACATTCGCAAACTTTATATGTCGTCTCAGGCACAATATCTGTGGCTCGTCTGCGATTGACAAACTTCATAATCCCAGCATCAAGATAAACCGACCGCATAAACCGCTGCGTCGGATCATAAGATGTCCAGAATGTCGGGCGAATCAAATCCGTTCCGGCCAGATTGATGCTCATTTTCGGTGCAGGCGACTGTTTCAGTAATTCGATATCTGCTTCTTTGAGCGAAGGCCCCCCTCCAATCAACCAGCAACTCGAACCGGCTGGCCCAGCAAAGCTGTCCCGCAGCAGAACATTCCGTTTTTGCTTATCGGTTGTACAACGAAAAAACGTCGTCTTGCTTGCACTTTGCTCAGACATCACCAAGTCACTCCTGACTGTTTCTGAAAATTGACAATACAAACTCCAGGCCGTAGGGTCCGCTATTGCGGACCACCGCATGAGAGGGTAGCCGCGAATCCTCAATATGGTCCTCAGGTAGCGGACCCGACATCACTCAGGCGTAAGTTATTCCCGTGCTGCCATAATAACTCGAAGAATTCACAACCGAAGAAGCCGCCGAAGAACTCCCGAGAGAACCGGAAGATGTCCCAGGTATACTTGTCCCGCTACCAGACGAAGCCGATCCCGAAGAATTCGCTCCTGAGTTCCCTCCTGAGTTCCCTCCTGAATTCCCTCCGGATGGATTTCCTCCAGATGAATTCCCCCCAGATGAATTCCCTCCAGAGGAGTTCCCAGC
>WFOZ01000798.1 GCA_015487825.1 Planctomycetaceae bacterium | reverse complement strand
TTCCTCACGATTAAATCCAGAACTGTGGAATTGTTCCAGCCAGTCACGCAATTCTTTCGGCTGTACTTCACTCTGCACAACGATGCTCCATTGAAATAAGGTGGATTCAATATTGAAATGCAACTCTTTTTGGTTTGAAAATAAGTGACATCGATTCAGGCTGTGCCTGATGATTGACCGTGAGGCTTTCGCGAGTGTTATTTCTTTGTCAGTCGGGGGGCCTACGAAAACATTGACCATGTTCCTGGTGTCATGCGAGTTGCTTTGTTTATCGGGTGCAGATTTAGTAGTATAATTTGCTCTTCTGTTATTGTATGGGAAACAGAAGAGCAAATGAAACCGGATGGCATATCGTTTTGTACTCGCAGCAGCCAACTGGTAAGAGTGGTTGGGCTGCGCGCTCCGTTTCACCGCATCGATTCGAAAGTAATTGGCGAAAGGTGTGTTACGCTACCCCGTGCAAATTACTGATTCATAGACTCAACAGGAAAAAAACATGCGAAATATTTCTCTTACGTTTTTGCTGGCCTTAATGTTCATTTCGAAGGCGTTGCCGGTTTGGGCGGCTGATTTGAAGCTGGGAAAAATTGAAGGAGCCGAAAAGCCGCTTAATGTGGTCTTTATTCTTTCGGATGATCATCGTTACGACGTGATGAGTTTTCTGGGGCATCCGTGGGTCGAAACGCCTGCGATGGATGCGATGGCGAAACAAGGGGTTTATTTCAAAAACGCGATTGTGACCACGTCGCTTTGTTCGCCGAGTCGGGCTTCAATTCTGACCGGGCAATACATGCACAATCATGGAGTTGTCGATAACAACGTGCTGACTCCCGAAGGGACTATTTTCTTTCCGCAGTATCTTCAGGCGGTTGGTTATCAAACGGCGTTCTTTGGCAAATGGCACATGGGAGGGCATTCCGATGCCCCACGTCCCGGGTTTGATAGATGGGTCTCGTTTCGTGGGCAGGGGCATTACTATCCGCCGAAGCATCTGAAAAGATGGTCGCTGAATGTGGATGGCAAATCGGTTCCGCAAAAAGGATACATTACCGATGAGCTGACCGATTACGCTATCAATTGGCTTGACGGCAGTGTCAAAAATAGTGGCAAACCGTTCTTTATGTATCTCTCGCACAAGGGGGTACACGGCATGTTCCACCCGGCTGCACGGCACGCCGGTCGTTATAAAGATAAAAAAATGCCCGTGCCGAAAACAATGGCGAACACGCCGGAGAATTATAAAGATAAACCGTTATGGCTCAAAAATCAGCGTAACAGTTGGCACGGAGTCGATTTCGCTTATCACCAGGATACCAACATTGAAGAACATTATCGTCTTTACTGCGAAGCGTTATTGAGTGTCGATGATTCAATCGCCCGGGTTCGTCAATGGCTTGAGGATAACGGACTTTCGGAAAATACAATGGTCATTTACATGGGGGATAACGGTTTCCAATGGGGCGAGCATGGTCTGATTGATAAACGAACCGCTTACGATGCTTCGATTCGCGTGCCGCTGCTTGGTGTCTGCCCGAAACTGTGGAAGCCTGGAACAGTTGTTGAACAAGTCGTTGCAGGGATCGATATCGGACCAACCGCCCTGGAAGCAGCTGGATTGAAGACGGCTCCACAAATGGATGGGCAAAGCTTTCTGCAACTGGCAGCCGGGAAAATGAAACCGTCGGACTGGCGGGAAAATATTCTGTATGAATATTACTGGGAATATAATTTCCCGCAAACTCCAACCACTTACGCGCTGCGAACTCAACGATACAAATTCATTCAGTATCACGGCATCTGGGATATCGATGAACTGTACGATATGGAAAACGATCCGGACGAAGAGCATAATTTAATCTTCAACCCGAAACATAAAAAACTGATCAAAAAAATGCGAGCCGATTTGCATAAAATCCTGACAGAATCAAACGCCAATCGTGTCCCCTTCAGTCACAAGCGGAGCATGGGACAAAACCTGCGATTAAAAGGCGGCTCTAAACCAGCCACCTTCCCACCACAGTTAATGCGCGAAAAAAACGGGAAAGAATAGAGCATGGCAGGGTCCGCTATTGCGGACCACCGCAGAAATAGGAGGATCTACCTCCCATCGTGGTCCGCAATAGCGGACCCTACGCCAACGCTGAATAGTTACAAATCATCTATAACGAACGAAAACACGTGGGAAGGAGAACCTTCCCAGCCGTGCGTTCCCAAACAGGAGCTTGGGAACGAGCTGAACCTGGCACTGTCCAGTTAGAGACGAACCCCGGCATCGTCTCCAGAAAAGATTAGATAGATAGACGAAATCTCGGCAGGGTTCGCAAACGCGGCTCCTGCTTTGTTTTACAGAATCGTTCTGGATGGTAGTACAAAGAATTTTCGTTCCAGTCGGGCTGCTTTTTTGTCTTCACTTTTTGCAGGGGCTGGTTTTTCTTCCGCCTTCTTTTCTTCTTTTGCTCCATCAAGTTTTGAAAAAATGTAGTCCAGAGCATCTTTCAGTTGAGTATCAACAAAATCACTCTTGACCGGTTCTTTGTCGCTTAGCACATCGCGCTGACTGCGATAGTTTCGGTAAGCGATCATTTGCTCGGTTGAAAATCGGATTTGATGACCTTCATCAGGCATCACTCCCCAGATATCTTCTTTTTTGGAGCCGGGGAATCGATGGATGTTCTTGCCGCTCGGGCGATGGTAACTGGCCGTGGTCAATTTCAAGGCAGATTGTCCGCTTTCCAGTTCGATAATATTCTGCACCGAACCTTTCCCCCAGGAGCGTTCGCCAACAACGATGGCCCGGTGATGATCCTGCAGGCAGGCGCTGACAATTTCACTGGCAGAGGCACTGTATCTGTTGACGATAATTGCCATGGGGAAACCAGAAAAAGTACCTCGTTTTTTGGCTCGCCAGGTTCGTTCCTGCGTTTTTCTTCCCTTGGTGCTGACAATCTTTCCCGACTCGATAAACATATCTGAAATTTCAGTCGCAGCGGTGAGTAGTCCTCCCGGATTCCATCGCAAATCGAGTATCAATCCCGCCAGTCCCTGCTTTTTCAACTGAACCATCGCTGCGTGTAATTCGGCTGCGCTGTTACGGCTGAAGTGCGTTAAGCGAATATAACCGATTTTCTTTTCTTCATCGAGCATGAAATCCCAGGTGCCATCGGAGTTGTAACGGTCTCCCATCACGGTCGCAACGCGAATTACTGCCCGAGCAACTTCGATTATTTCTGTTTCGCCGCGTGTCGGCTCGCCGTCATTCCCATCAGCCTTAACCGGTTGATGCCGGACGGTTAAGGAAACTTTTTTTCCTGTAGGCCCTTTGAGAAGTTTTACCGCCTGGTTCAATTCTTTGCCAACTTCAAAATCGGCAACTTTATGATCGTCTATTTTAATAATGCGATCTCCTGCCTGTACCCCCGCTTTATAAGCTGGCGTTCCCGGCAGCGGTGTCATCACGACAATTTCGCGATGCGCCCTATCAAAGGTGACCTGAATTCCGATCCCGCCAAATTCCTGTTGCACATCCTGCTCGAATGCGGAAAGGTCTTCCGGGCTGATGTAGTTGGAATACGGGTCGAGCTTGACCAGCATTCCCTGAATCGCAGCTTCGATAAGATCTCTGCGGTCGATATCTTTGACGTAGTTTTTGTCGATCTCTTCGAATGTATCAACAAACAGTCGCATCAATTCGTAAGTATCATCCTGCTCTTCTGCAATAGTCACCTGAGACCAGATCAGAGTAATTGATAGACAGAAGCAAACCAACCAGGCAGGATAAGCGGAACTCCGCATAAGACGGCTCCTTGATACTTTTTATACAGGGGACACCAACGCAAAAAAGACAGGCAGGATTTTCGCAACCCCGCCTGAGATCTGACGTTATCGATATTTGATTCTAGATAATACTGCTCGATCAGGCAAGATGCTTATTTTGAACCCGAGAATTAACAGCAATATCCTGTCGTTAGAAGTTGATAAGAAAGGCCGTTGCAAAATGGCATCATCGCCCCCGCAGAGCATCATCGGCGTAACCTGTTTGAATGATTGAAGTTGCACCTGCTCAGTCAGGAGAGCCAGTCTTTTCTGTTGAACTTTCGCTACATGGGAACGCATCCAGATACATCCGGAAACTTGAGGATGAAATCAACTGCTGGTGACCCGTATCTTGTTTGATAGTAGTGTGTTGCGACGTTTTTTCTTTCGGTGTTCCTGCCTGTTTCGCCATCGAGTGTAAAGTTTGGCATACAGGGTGCTTTACATAATTATCAACACGAGTCAAACAAAG
This sequence comes from Planctomycetaceae bacterium, assembly GCA_015487825.1. Lineage (GTDB taxonomy): Bacteria > Planctomycetota > Planctomycetia > Planctomycetales > Planctomycetaceae > Rubinisphaera. The sequence continues at coordinate 4,677 of WFOZ01000798.1, read as the reverse complement.
TCACACACTTCAAGCTGACTCAAACAAATCATTCACATTTTGGAAAACTGGAGACAGACTCATGACGACTCTTATTAACAAACTGTACAACGACGAAGCCGGTTTCATTGTTTCTGCAGAACTGGTTCTGATATCAACGATTTGCGTCCTTGGCATGATCGTCGGCTTAAGCGAAGTGGCGTTCAATGTTAACCAGGAACTTGAAGATGTCGGTTCTGCCTTCGGGAGTGTCAATCAAAGCTTCCATTACAATGGCGCCCGGGGGTTAAAAGGAAGCATTGCAGGTAGCTGCTACGATGACGAATGGGATCAGGGTGACGATAGTTGCGACGTTTCCTGCGATGTTGCACCAACACCGGAAAGCTACTGATCAACAAGGCGGGCCGTGAGAGATCGAGTTTCCCTCGTTTATTCAGACACCACCAAACGAATTAACTCTTCGGTTCGATGTACTCATAACGAGTTGCAAATTAATAATTCCGATTTCCTGTTATTCATGATTGACTTCGACAACGAGGTTAACTGCATGAGTCGGAAATCGGAATTTTGCATTTGGCCCACTGTCCAAAATTTTCTTCGACTTCAACACAAAGCGTTTCCATGTTACAGGTCTCTCCAGCAAAAACATCTTCCTGTAGATGGTTACCAATCCAGCACGCAATCTCTTCAGCTGTGGTATTGATAACCGGCAGGAGCAGGCAGTCCTCAGCAGGAAAAACCCAGCGTCTGTTTTCAAAACGGACTTCTACTTCATTAGCCGCTTCGGTTACCTGTATCGCTTTGTGCAATGTAGGCAGTAGCATGCGATGGTCAAGTCTGTTCACAATTTTTTGTGTTGCATCTCGTAGTGCAATAAAATCAAACACGTAACGGTTTTCATCCAGCGGTCCGGTTACTTCTACCGCGACCCGCCAGTTATGACCATGCAATCGCTCGCAGATGTTGCCATTGAAGGTAATAAAGTGTGCTGCACTGAAAACGAGATGATCTTTCGTCACTCGAACAGAATAGGAGGCTTCGTTGCTCACGTCAGGATTTCCGGGAAGAGAGATGTTAGAATTATATTGATGAAAGCTGTGCCAAAGCAGCAGGATATATCAAGAGAATTGTGTTGAACCACAAATGACGGGACGGCTGGTGACAATTTGCCCCCAGATACAATCAGGCATCCAGCCTCGGGGGCAGATTGTGCAAACATTTTCCGAACATTCACACCTTTATAATAACAATTTGTCCCCAGCCACCCTCCGCTGAATAGTTACCTGATATTTTTCAAAATTTGCGAGCCGTTCGTAAACTTTTACCGTTAGTAATGCAAATAAGCACGAATTTTCTCTGGTAGAACTTCACACGCCATCCTGTGATTGAACGGTCACGCTTCTATTATCGCCCAATCATAGCAACTCTGGGTGGATGTTTCCCGGGGTTTCGTGATTGTTATTGAACGGGTATGATAATAGCGAGAGTCATTGGGAAACGGATTTCCCGATATCGTTTCTTTTCAGGATAACAAGGATACTTTCTATGCAGGTCTCAAAATGGACATTTCCTGTTATTGCCGGGTTGTTGTTACTTGCGAATTCGCCTGTTATTCCAGAGAATTCCGCATCTGCTCAGCCTTCCGGACAAGCTGAATTACCGAAAGAATTGCATTCTGAAAAGAAGCAGACACCGCTCAAACCCCGCAAGAAACTTCCGGTGGTAACTTTAGAGGAGACTCTTGATCCGGTTGCAGTTCGTGCTGCCTGCAAGCGAGGGATTTCCTATTTACTGAAAGCTCAGAACAAAAACGGCTCCTGGGGATCACCAACCCGTACCAAAGGGTTGAATATTTATGCTCCCGTACCTGGTGCTCATCATGCTTTTGGTATTGCAACGAGTTCACTTTGTATCTGTGCGTTGATTGAATGGGAAGCAGAGTTTCCGGAAAGTACCGCTGCCATTAACCGGGCGGAAGAATGGCTGATTGATCGCTTACCTTATCTGAGGCGAGCTGACCAGACGGCTATATATAATGTTTGGGGCCATGCCTACTCGTTACAGGCATTGGCGAGAATGTATCGCAGGCATCAGGGAGATGAGGCATTCCAGGCACGCCTGAAAGAGTTGATCGAGCAGCAGTTTGATATGTTAACCCGGTACGAATCGGTTGATGGAGGCTGGGGATATTACGATTTCAGGCATGGAACAAAGCGGCCGGCCAGCAGTTCCATCAGTTTTGTCGGCGCGACTGTTCTGGTTGCTTTTCATGAAGTACAGCAACTCGGTTTTGAACCTCCCGAAGCTGTTACCAAACGTGCCATCGCAGCGATTCATCGTCAGCAGAAAAACGATTTCAGCTATTTATACGGAGAATATCTGAAAAATAAACCGTTTCATCCTGTTAACAGACCAGGAGGATCTTTAGGGCGATCACAGGCATGCAATATCGCTTTAAGGATGTGGGGCAGCAAAGAGATTACCGATCAGATTATTGAAACCTGGCTGAAACGCCTGGTGACTAGAAATGGCTGGCTCGATATCGGTCGCAAACGGCCGATCCCGCATGAGTCGTGGTTTGCAGTAGCTGGATACTTTTACTACTACGGTCACTTTTATGCTGCGTTGTGCGTGGAAGAAATCCCGGCATCCAACCGTCCTCCCTATCAGGCGGCACTTGCCAGACTGATGCTGGATCGCCAGGAAAAAGACGGCTCTTGGTGGGACTACCCGCTCTATGATTACCACCAGCCTTACGGGACATCTTTCGCTTTGATGACTCTCAAGCGATGCCTGCCTGCAGGGCAAAGCGGAAAGTAGCTACAAGAGAAAATGTGCAGAGTTCTCTGGTGACTTATCGACTTCCTGGAAATCAGGAAGCACACATTTCCGAATGAATCTTATTTTGAGTGCCAGCGATGGTTTCGTTGTCGTACATGTGCATCGTGTACAGCACCTGAAATTGCTCTTCGATTACGATATTTGTGCTTCTGAAGACAGAAGCAAGGGTTTCAATAATAGATAAAAACCTCCTTATTTCTGTTGTTTTAAGGCATAATCCCGACATGCAGGCTACCTCGCACTGTTCACGGGGACACTTAGGGCGAGGTAAACTGCGAAAGCCTCCAGGTTCAACAGGCTCGGGCAGAGATTATCGCTCCCATAATGGCTTGAAATTTACTATAGTACTATTGTAACTATTGTAAATGTGTAAAACTCGACCATTAGAGATGGGCTACGTCTCTGGTACGCTCTTTATTTACCACTAACGGTCGATTTTTTGCGACTGACGCATATTTCAAGACTATCCATTTGATTACGGCTGTCAGAATAGGTCAGCCGTGCCGGGATGAACAAAAACTATGGCAACAACGATAACTGATGGTGTTCTGGCCGGGATTGACCCGACCGAACTGGAAGAGTGGTACGAATCTCTGGAGGATGTAATTCGTCGATACGGGCCGGAAAAGGTGACACAGTTGCTGGTCAATCTGCGGGAGCGGGCTTACCACCGGGGAGTGATGCTGCCGTTTTCAGCAACAACTCCTTACATCAATACAATTTCGCCCGATGATCAGCCGGCTTATCCAGGAAATCAGGAAATTGAACGCCGTATTAAAAGTGTCGTCCGCTGGAATGCGCTGGCAATGGTGCATGGTGCGAACAAAAAATTTGATGGCATCGGCGGGCATATTTCGACCTTTGCATCTTCCGCGACATTATACGAAGTGGCTCAGAATCACTTCTTCCACGCCCGGACTGAAGATCACACGGGAGACATGGTTTATTTCCAGGGGCATGCCTCTCCTGGAATGTATGCCCGTGCTTTCGTTGAGGGGCGACTCGATGAATCTCATCTGGAGCATTTTCGCCGGGAAATTCCACGAGGTCAGGGGCTTTGTTCTTATCCGCATCCGTGGTTAATGCCTGACTTCTGGCAATTTCCGACTGTTTCGATGGGGCTGGGACCGATCACTGCGATTTATCATGCTCGCTTTTTGCGGTATCTGCATCATCGGGGGATTCTCGATACAAGCAAGTCTCGCGTCTGGGCATTCCTGGGAGACGGCGAAACTGATGAGCCGGAAACATTGGGAGCTTTAACGCTGGCTGCGAGAGAGAAGTTGGACAATCTTACATTCGTTGTCAATTGTAATTTGCAGCGTCTGGATGGGCCTGTTCGTGGAAATGGAAAGATCATTCAGGAACTCGAAGGTGCTTTCCGTGGCGCAGGCTGGAACTGCCTGAAAGTAGTCTGGGGATCTGACTGGGATGCGATTCTCGAAAAAGATACCGATGGTAAGCTCGTCAAACGGATGGGTGAAATCGTTGATGGGCAGTATCAGAAATACAGTGTGGAATCGGGCGAGTACATCCGGAATCATTTCTTTGGTGTCGACGATGATTTACTTGAAATGATTGAGCATCTTTCTGATGAACAGCTTCAAAAAATGCGTCGCGGTGGTCACGATCCTGCAAAGGTTCACGCCGCTTATCTGGCAGCCACTCAGCATGAAGGGGCACCGACAGTCATCCTTGCCAAGACAATTAAGGGATATGGTCTGGGTGAAGCGGGCGAAGGTCGTAACAACACGCACAATGAGAAAAAGCTGAACGAGGAAGAGTTGATCGCTTTCCGCTCTCGTTTTGGAATTCCATTGAGTGATGATGATGTGAAAAGAGCACCGTTTTTCCGCT
>WFOZ01000797.1 GCA_015487825.1 Planctomycetaceae bacterium | reverse complement strand
GCTCTGTTTCCGGGCGGCATCGCAGTCCGACACGAGGTTCATCGCTGGAGTTTTCGGAATATCGAAAATATGTGCCGGGCGATGATTTACGCCGGCTCGATTGGCGAGCCTGGGGGCGTAGTGATAAATACTTCATCAAAGAATACGAAGCCGATACGAATCTGCGACTTTGTTTAATTGTTGATGTCAGCGGTTCAATGAATTTTGGTCCGGGTGGCTTAAAAGATCCCGGCAACACAAAACTCGATTACGCCCGCAAACTGGCAGGCACACTTGCTTACCTGGCAGCAGGGCAGGGAGATGCGGTTGGCCTTTATTTTGCGGGGCAGGAATTTAATCGAGAGATTCCGCCCAAGCGAAGTGGCGCTCATTTGAAACATGTTCTCGATGAACTGGGCGACATGAAAGCCGAAGGGGAAACGGGGCTGCCGGGGATTTTGCATCAAGCGGCGGAAAGAATTCGTCAACGCGCGCTTGTCGTCATCATTTCCGATCTGTTTATGGATACCGAGGAACTGAAAAGCTGCTTTCAGCATTTGCGTTACCGTAAACACGATGTCGCCGTTTTTCATTTACTGGAGCAGAACGAAATAGATTTTCAGTTTGATCGCCCGATGCGATTTCAAGATCTCGAAGGCGTTCCCCCGATGTTGATCGATCCAACAACGATCGCCAAACAGTATCGGGAAGCAGTCCAAATTTATCTGGAAGAAATCAAGTTGATGATGCGAGATTCTGCGGTCGATTATCGACGCGTTGGAATTGAACAACATTACGCGGAAGTGCTGGCAAATTTCCTGCTGGCAAGAAAAAAATAGTAGGGTCCGCTATTGCGGACCGCGATGGAGAGTGTAGCCCCCTATTACATGCGATGGTCCGCACAGCGGACCCTACAGATATAACATTCATCATTGAGAGACACCAAGTCGATTCATGTCATTTCTGCAACCTTTCATCCTGATGGCACTGCCGCTGATCGCGCTGCCTGTTCTGATTCATTTAATCAATCAGAATAGGCACAAAACGATCCAATGGGCCGCGACGATGTTTTTGATGCAGGCCAAGCGGATGTCGCGTGGGATGGCGAGGTTGCGTTACCTTCTTATTTTGCTCATGCGAATGCTCGCGATTGCGGGATTGCTGTTTGCGTTGAGTCGCCCGATGTCCTCCGGCTGGCTCGGCTTGACCGCGGGGAGTCAACCGGAAACAACGATTATCGTTCTGGATCGCTCAGCCAGCATGTCGCAGCAGGGAAGTTCGACCGGGATTTCCAAGCGGGAAACGGCGTTACAGAAGTTGTCCTCTCTTATCACCAACACCGCACAGAATTCGCAGCTTGTGCTGTTTGATAGCGTTTCGCAGCAGCCTTTGGTGATTAACTCTGCTGCTGATTTACTCGATTTGCCTCAGGCCGATGCAACCGCAACAACTGCGGATATTCCGGGTTTACTCGAAAAAGTGGTTGAGTATATGTCTTCGGATCAGACCGGGCGGACAGATATCTGGGTTTGTTCCGATTTAAGGCAAACCGACTGGAACCCGTCTGGTGGGCGTTGGGAAGCGATTCGCGAGCAGGTTGCGAATCGAGAAGGGGTTCGTTTTTACCTGCTGACATATCCCAAGGTGGCTGATGAAAATGTTGCTGTCAGTATTTCGGGTGTGCATCGACGAGAAAACGTGAACGCAGCCGAGTTGGTTTTCGATATCAAGTTAAATCGCACGACCAAATCTGAAACACCGCTGCAAATTCCGCTTAACATTGTGATCAATGGGGCTCGATCAACATTGAATGTGGAAATGACGGGCAGCGAATTGATTCGCAATGGGCATACGATCGCGATTGATCAAAAATCAAAACAGGGCTGGGGTAAGGTGGAACTCCCCAAAGATTCCAATCTGGCTGATAACACATTTAACTTTGTGTACGCAGAGCCGGCATTACGCAAAACGGTGATCATTTCAGACGACAAAGAGACGGCTGAACTGATTCGACTCGCAACATCTATCCCGGCTGAACGGGGATTACGTTCGGAATCGGAAATCATTCCGAGTACCAACATCGCAGCGATTCCATGGAGTGAAGCCGCGATGATTGTCTGGCAGATTCCGATACCAACCGGCGCGACTGCCAAACTGTTGGAAGAATTTGTTGCTTCGGGACGCACGATATTTTTTCTTCCGCCCGAAACACCGAATACGAATCAGATTTTTCATACCGCCTGGAAAGATTGGATTCAAACGTCTGCGAACGAATCGAGTAGAATTTCCCGTTGGAGAACCGATGCCGGATTGCTTGGTAA
>WFOZ01000796.1 GCA_015487825.1 Planctomycetaceae bacterium | reverse complement strand
CTCATCACCCTCAATCTATAATCCCCTAAAGTGCAGTTTAAGATTAAAACAAGGAGCAGCGAGCTTTCATACCATCTGGGGACAGATTGTTATTTGAAAAGTTTGAATACCCAACTGACTTTCACACAATCTGCCCCCAGAATTGGAGATCTCATTACATCTTGGGGGCAGAATGTCGCCAGCCGTACGTCAATTATTCACGCTATTTCCGACAATTTGTCCCCAGCCACCCATTACTGAATAGTTACCTTTAACCTTTGATTTCGGATTGGCCTGCTCTTTTTCAATCATGTTGTATTTGTGGAAAAGCCAATTACAATGACGGAGAACAAACTTAATAACTTTTATTAACACCGATTCAAGGCGATAGTTTCGTCTCATGTCGTAGAGTGAACTGAATATGTCAGAAGAATTTCCTGCTTCCGGTGCTCTTCTGGGGCTGGATTATGGTTCCAGGCGTGTTGGAATAGCGGTTTCAACTCCGGACCAGAGTATTGCGTCGGCTCTCGAAACGTTGCATCGTTCGCAACCTGCCCAGGATGCCAGAATCCTCTGTAAGATCTGCAAAGAATATCGTATCCAAGGTCTTGTTGTCGGACTACCTGTTCACATGAGTGGGGATGAAGGCGAGAAGGCGAAAGAGGCTCGCGAATTTGGGAAATGGGCCAGTCAGGCAACAGAATTGCCGCTCACTTTTTGGGATGAACGATTTACTACCTCTATGGCCCACAACCACTTACGTGAATTTAAGATGAGTCCTGCAAAGCGAAAACAGCATCTTGATAAACTGGCCGCCCAGTTCATGTTGCAGGCATTTCTTGAAGCTGAAGACCGGGAATCTGCCCCCTCGGCGTTGTGAGGGATTTAACTTTAATCTTTTTTCACATTTCGTCTGGACAGTTTTTTCCGTATCCCATATCACTCCCTCTCAACCCCTTCGAATTGCTCACGTTTTTTCCTACCTTGTGAGCAGACAGATAATCCTACCAAACCTATTTAGATTTGCCTGGAATCAATCCTGCAAATCCGAGATCGTAATCTCGAAATTCAGAGTGAGTGGTTTATTGCATTAGAATTTCTCATTTTGAATTTAGATATTCGGTCTTAAAGTTTTATTCCTTCCCTTCCCCTTTTCCCTTCCTAGTTCCCACCATATTTCTATCACAGGATGTGATGGAGCAGAGAGTTTTTTCATGGATGGTTCTTCAGGATCGTTGCGCGAATTATTGCAACGAAATCTGAATTTGATTTTTCCGGTGCTATTCATCAGTTCGATTCTGGTGATTATCGTGCCGATGCATCCGATGTTGCTGGACCTGCTTCTGGCGTGCAACATTACGGTGGCGGTTGTTATTTTGATGACCACGATTCATGTCAAAAAACCTCTTGAATTCAGTGTTTTTCCTGCGTTGCTGTTGGGGACAACACTTTCGCGTCTTGTTTTGAATGTTGCTTCTACCCGTCTGATTCTTTCCGGTGCTTCAACACGTGGAACCGAAGCGGCCGGGGGAGTTATTCAGGCGTTTGGTGAATTCGTGGCAGGAGGATCGCCTGCGATTGGGGTGATCATCTTTATCATCCTGGTCACGATCCAGTTTATGGTTATCACCAAAGGTGCAACGCGAATTGGCGAAGTTGCTGCCCGGTTTGCGCTTGATGGAATGCCCGGTAAACAGATGGCAATTGATGCCGATTTGAATGCAGGGTTGATCACGCAGGACCAGGCAAAAACCCGCCGTGAAGAAGTTTCTGCTCAGGCTGACTTTTACGGGGCGATGGATGGTGCAGGCAAGTTCGTTCGTGGTGATTCGATTGCCAGTATTATCATTACATTGATCAACATTATTGGCGGATTGTTTATTGGAGTTGTTCAGGAAGGAATGACTTTCATAGAAGCTGCTAATATTTTTACCACGTTGACGATTGGTGATGGACTTGTTACCCAGGTGCCCGCTTTTCTGATTTCGCTGGCAGCAGGTTTGATTGTGACTCGAACCAGTGGTGACAGTAACTTATCCGGCGATGTAATCGGTCAACTCTTTCGGCATCCAGTTGCGATGTATCTTTCAGCCGCTTTTCTGGTTTCATTATCGTTCACCGGACTACCTGCAGCACCAATGCTGACACTCGGAATCAGCCTGGGGGCGATTGGGTTGTTTTTACAAACAACACAAAAAAATGATACCATCAAACAGGAAGAGCAACAGCAGGAGCAGGAAGAGCAGCAAGCTAATCCGGAACCAGGTCCTGAAGATCATCTGCATGTAAATCCGATGGAACTTGATTTAGGTTTAGGCTTGTTGGTTCTGGCTGATCCTGCCCGAGGTGGAGACATGCTTGATCGTGTGACTCGGGTCAGAGATCGTATTGCACAGGACCTTGGGATTTTAATGCCTAAAGTGCGCGTTCGGGACAATATGCGGCTGAAGCAGAATGAATATCAGGTGAAAATCCGCAGTGTGCCGGTTGCCTGGGGTGAGGTGCTTCCCGATAAGTTGTTGGCAATCAATACCGGATTAGCCAGTGGTGAAATCCAGGGGATTGATACGATCGAACCGGCTTTCAATCGCCCGGCAAAATGGATTGAACCGATGCATCGTGAACGGGCAGAAATGCTCGGGTTCAGCGTCGTTGAGCCATCTGCAGTTGTCGTTACTCATTTGACCGAAATTGTTCGTGAGCACAGCGGAGAACTGCTTTCACGTCAGCAGGTACACGAACTTCTTGATCACCTTAAGGAATCTTCTCCGATGGTGGTTGAAGAATTGATCCCGGATGTTTTACGGGCATCGCAGGTTCATCAGGTACTTGAAAATTTACTTTCTGAACGAATTCCGATTCGAGATCTGGAATCGATACTTGAAACACTCTCCGACTATGCGGATCGAACCAAAGAGCTTGCGATTCTAACAGAATATGTTCGGCACACACTGGCTCGGACAATCTGCCAGCAGTATCGCGACAGCAATCGGACATTGCATGTAATCACTTTGGACCCAAAACTCGAAGACATTCTTGCTGCCGGCTTTGAATTTGGCGAGCGGGGAATGATTATTAAACTTTCCTCCCAGGTAAGCGAAGCGGTCACACTCGGGTTGGCGACTCAATTGGAAAAACTGGTAAAAACCGGTCGGCCGCCAGTTGTTATTTGCAGTCCACAGGTTCGAGCTGGTCTGAAGCAGATCACATCTTCTGCACTACCCAAGCTTGCCGTAATGAGTTTGAATGAAGTGACGCGAGATACTCAAGTTGAAGCTCATGGGCAAGTGAGTGCAGATATTCTGACAGTTTCACCAGCCGGCAACCCACAGCCGATGAATCATGGACAGTCTCCTAAAACACAACAGGCCACTTAGATAACAAGTTATTGATAAGGATAAATTGATGCCCGACATCAAAACATTTCGTGCGGAAACGATGAACGAGGCTCTGCAGCTGGTCAGACAGGAGCTTGGCTCTGATGCATTCATTTTGCATACACGCCAGATACCAGTCAAATCGCTGATTCCCTGGCAGAAAGAGAGAGTAGAAACAGAAATTGTTGCGCTTGCCGGTGAGGAAAATATACCACCTGAACCGAAACAGCATCTGGAAGAGGCTCATTCCAATAATACTCTCCCTCAATCACCAGTTCAGAGTTCCAGCGCACGTGAATCTTTTGATCTCCCTAAGATACCCGTAGAAGACAGGCACAAAAAGGAAAGCCTGAATATCAAAAGTCCTGATTCAGAAAAGGTTGAGACAGAATCCGCCAAGTTAGAAAAGCTCGTTAGCGAACGACTCGATGCGTTGCAGAACATGGTGGAGCAATTAACGCAACAGGTTCAGGCCAATGCCACGCCGAATATCCCGCCGGAATTGTTTGATGTCTACACCGAGTTGATAGATTCTGATATCGAAGATGATCTGGCCCGTGAATTAGTCACCAGGTTAAGGCATCGATGTTCTCAGGAAGACTTAAATCATCCTGAACGTATTCGGGCGTACTTACTCGGCATGGTGGAATCTCAGATCGAGTGTAGTGAGGCAATTAAAGTAACGCCCGGCCAGCAGAAAATCGTCGCACTGGTTGGACCAACCGGCGTGGGAAAAACAACAACAATTGCAAAACTGGCTGCAAATTTTCGCTTGCGTGATAACATTCGAATGGGACTGATTACAGTTGATACTTATCGCATCGCAGCAGTCGAGCAGTTGAGAACTTATGCAGATATTATCGACTTGCCGATGAAGGTTGTTACCTCAACACGAGAAATGAAACAGGCCGTTAATGAACTGGCGCAGATGGACCTGATCCTTATCGATACGGCAGGTCGCAGTCCGCAGGATGATCTTCGAATTCAGGAACTGAAAAATTATCTCAGCGAAATTGTAGTCGATGAAATTCATCTCGTGCTAAGCGCAACTACCGGCTACCGTAATTTGAAAAAGACTGTCGAGAAATTTTCTGCAGTCCAGCCGACTTCGATCATATTCACCAAACTGGACGAAGCTCCCGGGCTTGGTTCGATGGTTAATGTCTGTGGAAAACTCGGACAGTCATTAAGTTACCTGACAACCGGACAGAATGTACCGAACGATATCGAACCAGCAGAGCGAACCCGCACCGCAAAACTGGTTTTGGGACACGAACAGATTGAAACATAACCGTACAGGGTGCGTCGTGCGTGACGCACCTTTGAGAGTTCTGTACACAAAGTGTTTGGTGCGTTACAACGTACCCCACGATTTTATCTGAATGAGATTTATGAATTCAACACAAACAGATCAGGCTTCGGTACTGCGATCGTTGATCGAAAAAAATACAGTGAATAACCAGCCTTCATCAGAAGTTATCACAAATTCAACAGAACGGATTGCGCGTTCAATTGCTATTTGTAGTGGTAAAGGAGGCGTTGGCAAATCGTTATTTGCGTTGAACCTGTCGATATCACTTTCTCAGGCCGGGAAGAAAGTCTGTCTATTGGATGCGAACTTAGGATTGGGGAATCTCGATCTGTTAAGCGGTTTAAATGGGTACTGGAATCTTTCCCATGTGCTTACCGGTGCCCGGCGACTGGAAGAAATAATTCTGAATGGTCCGGCAGGTATTTCGATTTTGCCTGGAGCATCCGGTTTAAGCGAACTGGCCGATTTGCGATCATCAGGACGAGAACGGATTATTCAGGAATTGACTCAATTAGAACAGAAGTACGATTATTTCATCATTGATAACGGCACTGGTATTTCTCGAAACGTTCGGCATTTTGCAGCTTCTGCAGATACCGTATTGCTACTTTCAAGCCTGGAAGCAACATCGCTGGCCGATACCTACGCTGCCTTGAAAGTTTATCGGGCAGCTGACCTGCAGGATGTTCGTATCGTTTTTAACAGGGCAGATATCAAAACCGCCAGGCCGGCAATTGAAAACATAAGAAAGACAGCCAGACAGTTCTTACAGTGCGATGTGAATGTTTTAGGGTGTATTCCAGAAGACCTTAACATGCAGCAGTCCGTTTCTACACGTGAGCCGTTGTTGCTTAATGCCCCTCATTCACCAGCCGGGCTGGCAATAACACAGTTGGCTCGACTGCTCAATTCAAACACCAATCAAATCACAACTCGAGAAGAGCATCCTTTCATCAAGCGATTGTATGCAGACCAGTATTCTGCTGCATGAAAGCGATAATCGATCACTTTAATCTGTTTACTTATTTTGTTTCTTTTTTACTAACTGTCAAACTTTGACGATTACATAATTTACATGGAAAGGACTGAATTTACCAAAGATAAAATGCCGATCCTGAATAAGTGACAATCTTTTTTAATTACACTCATGTTGCGTCGTAATAAAAAAGTTTTCAAAAAACAGGAACGGAGATGGCACTTCAATACGCTTTTCGTCTTGGTACTCTTGCATTTGCGGCAACGTTAATACGTTCTGCATTTGAAAAAACGTCGTTTACAGGCGGTTTACAGGACTCGATTTGTGTCGGTTTGGTTTTTCTTGGCATCGGTTTTGCAATAGGAGAAATCAGTCGCCACATCGTTGAGGAACTGGCCGAGCGTGAATTATCGCTTAACAGTTTACCAGCAGAGACGGGCGTGATGGATGCGAGATCAAATGCTAATTCCAATGGTTCTTAAGACCTGACGGCTAGCGACGATTTTGCTGTTTGAAGTGCCCTGAAAGAGATTGTGAATTACTGCCGTTCATACCGGCACCTGAAGTTCACATTCGAAATCATCATGAGTTATATTTTTATAAGATCACTTGGGCACACGTCTCTGGATGGACTACCAGCCGTAAGGCAACGACGAGACACTCAATGGAGGAGTCAATGGCGACTAAACTATCACCGGAAGAAGTACTTGAAATCTGGACCGAATACAAAAAGGATCAGACGAATCAGCGGTTACGGAATAAATTGATCGAACGGTTTCTGCCTTTGGTGCGATACAATGCAGAACGCGTCTGGGCGAAGTTGCCCGATGGTGTTGACCTGAACGATCTGATGAGCGCAGGCGTGTTTGGCCTCATGGATGCCATCGACGCTTATGATATGAGTCGAGGCGTAAAGTTCGAAACTTATTGCGTTCCACGAATTCGAGGGGCAATGCTGGATGAACTGCGAACAATGGACTGGGTTCCCCGGCTTGTCCGCAGTAAGGCCAGTAAACTGGAAGCGGCTCGCAAAGCTGTTGAAGCACAGCATGGGCGTCCGCCAACAGACCAGGAAATCGCAGCAAAAATGGAGCTGCCCATGGATGAATACGAGAAGCATAAATCAGATGCTTCCGCAGTCAACCTGGTCAGTCTCAATAAAAAATGGTACGAAACTGACAGCTACAAAGATGTTCGTGAAATTGATATTCTGGAAGATGGCAAGGGAGAGGATCCTACTGACAGCATCCAGAAACGTGATATCATGAGGCTTGTTACCAAGGGGCTGAATCGTAACGAGCGACTGATTATGATTCTGTATTATTACGAAGAGTTAACGATGAAAGAAATCGGCACCACGCTCGGTCTGTCCGAATCGCGTGTCAGTCAGATGCACTCCAGCATCGTTAACAGATTGAAAGAGCAACTTCGAAAAAGACGTCCCGAGTTCTCTCAACAATAAGTATTTTCGGGAAACTGAAAATTGCTGCAAGCCATACGGTTCAGGCAATTTTTCAGATTCAAACTTAAATCGTGCCCGTAAAGCACAGGTAGCCAAAGTCCATGGTTGCCTGTGCTTTTTTTGCGTTGCCGAGACTCTATTACAGCATATTCAAACAAAGCAGGCAGTAATGCATGTGCTCATTAATAATTAAGAGACACTCAAAATACTTACTGTCCTATTTCAAATTCTTATTAGCGGCTAAGCGATAGCCGACGCTCATCGGTAAACGTTAGGACCCCACCACAGGGAGTACCCAGCGCGGCAGTGCCGCATCCTAACAGGGATTTGAGCTACGAATAGACACTCATTAACACGAATTTTTCTTTTGGAAACTTCATCTCAAAATGTAGGATGGCGTGCTTGCCCCCATCAAATTCGGTTTCCACTATTATAAATCTAATGCCGTATCAGTCCCATGCCGGTGTATCAATGGCACAATGATAACAGATTTACTCTCTATTTTTCATTGAACGCAACTCGGCACGCGAAGATGGGTG
>WFOZ01000795.1 GCA_015487825.1 Planctomycetaceae bacterium | reverse complement strand
GGGAAAGGTAATTTAGTATTTTCTCTTTTATTTCATCCCGTACCCTGCGAAAGACATTCATCTTGTCTTCATCGGTCCCGGTTGCATCAGCAGGGTCATCGAAGGGCCAGTGCAGGGTCTGTTTTGCACCAGGAAACTGGGGGCATGCCTGATGGGCATTATCACAAACAGTCACGACCAGATCAAAATCCTGGTTCCGGAATTGCTCAAGCGATTTACTGCGGTTTGAAGAAATATCCCGCTGAAGTTCCTGCATCACCTTGATGGCGAGGGGATGGACATAGCCTGAAGGTTTTGAACCTGCTGATTCAGATTCCCAGTTTCCTTCGCCGAGCAATTCCCACAAATCCTCTGCCATTTGAGAGCGGCATGAGTTTCCCGTACAGAGAATGAGTACACGCTTTGTCATCGCCTGATCCTTGTTTTATCTTGTGGTTTCATTGTGTTGCGATAGCGGATTCCAGAGTTACTTTTGCTACGCAAAGTTTGTAACAGCTTTCGAATACCGGACACTCCCGGCACTGTTCCCATTGTTGGAAGTCCGTCTCGATCGAACGTTCTGAACGAATCGGCAATACTGAGCCTTCAAGTTGACGCAGCCAGATGGTAAAAACTTTTCCCTTATTGGGTTGGTTGATTTGCAAATGCAAATCGTCCGGAAACATTGTGCCAAAACAGTCTTGATATTGAGGCTGACTCATGACAGTTCTCCTCACAGAAATTTTAGTCTGTTCTCGATTACGATTCGATTGACCCGAAAAGAGATTATTGTGGAAACCAGTTTTTTGTTCTTAAGCAAAACCTGACCAGCATCAACATCAACGGCACTTCAATTAACACACCTACAACCGTAGCCAGAGCTGCTCCTGATGAAAGTCCGAATAGCATCGTTGAAGTTGCAATTGCGACTTCAAAATGATTCGATGCACCGATCATCGCAACGGGGGCTGCATTTTCATAAGTCAAACCAAACCACTTCGATAATCCATATCCCAGAGAAAAAATCAGCAAGGTCTGAAGAAACAGCGGGATCGCAATCCAGAGGATGGTTAAAGGGTTATCAAGTATCGTTTCTCCCTTGAAGGAAAAAAGAAGGACCAGCGTAAGCAGCAACGCACTAATTGTCAGCGGTGTCAGTACATGCAGAAATTTTTCCTGAAACCAGACCTTCCCCTTACGAGCAATAATCCATTTACGGGAAAAATATCCCGCGACAAGAGGCAGGGCAACATAAATTCCGACGGAAAGCAGGAGTGCTTGCCAGGGGATGGGAAGTTTACCCACGCCAAGCAGAAATCCGCCCAATACTCCATACAGCACCAGCATTGTTAACGAATTAATTGCAACCATTGCCAGTGTAAGTTCATCCTTCCCGTTGGCAAGATAACCCCAGACAAGCACCATTGCTGTGCAAGGTGCTACTCCCAGCAGGATACAGCCTGCCAGATAGCTTCGCCATAGCGGGATCTCAAGCATTTTCATGTTCTCAAGAAGGACGACTTTTCCTGCACCGTAGTGGGCACCAACATCGAGATTGAGTCCCAACGGCATTTTTACATGATCAACCGCATCGGGGCCTATCACTGTCAAGAAGAGTGTTCCCAGAAAAAAACTGGCTATCGCATACATCGTGAATGGCTTTATCGCCCAGTTGATAAATAAGGTCAGGCCCACCGGACGAATCGATTGACCAGCCTTGAGCACTTCTCCAAAATCTATTTTTACCATGATGGGATACATCATGAAAAACAGGCAAATTGCAATCGGGATGGAAATCACGGGCGATTCGTTGACATAGATGGACATGCCATCCAGCGTCCTGGCAAATTCAGGAGCCAGCTTCCCTAATGTAATCCCTCCTGCAATGCAAAGGGCAACCCATAATGTTAGATAGCGTTCAAAAATACCCATTTCTCGCGAACTGGGTTCAGGTGAACTTTGATCGGGCAGTTCAGTACTCATTGTTGTTCGATTCTTTTAGTGGCTAAATTCGAGTATTGCCATATTGCCATTGGTTGGGTAAAAAAATGATTACTTCAGAGATAACTTTCTCAATTCAACATCAGCTTTAACGACAGTTTCCATGCAGGAAAAAAATCCATCCAGGCAGCCGCATGTTACCCGGTAGTAACTCATCGCCCCCTGTTTGCGAACGTCAACCAGACCGGTTTCTTTGAGGATCGCCAGATGTTTCGAGACGGTTGATTGGTCCACCCCGACAGCTTCGGTCAATTCGCTGACGCACATTTCCTGTTTCTGGAGTAAATCCAGCATTAGTAAGCGACTCGGATGTGCCATCGCTTTGGCGACTTTCGCGCGAGCTTCATATTGTTTTAATGTCTTTTGAGTCATGGTAATATTGCCATGTTAGCATTGCAAATTGAGCGTGTCAATCAATAATTGATTGCAGGTTCAATTTAGAGACTGTAAACGGTGGTTGAGCAGGTCATACGAGGCTTTTTAATACAAAAACTCTCCGTATCGTTATATTGGGAGATATTGAGAACCTCAGTGAGAACCAGCGGTTTCAAGGGACTTTATTAGGAAAAGAGTAACTATTCAGCAATGTTTGGTTATTACAGAAATTAAGGTTGTTTGTAGGGGCTACTATTGCGGACTACCGCGGAAATAGGAGGGTCCACTGTAGTGGACCATAAGAGCGGGCTCTACTCCAACGCTGAATAGTTACGAAAAAGATTATGGAATCTCGAACTAAATTCATCTTCTATCTGCTTGCCCGAGCAAATAAAATGCTAGAATAGGGTGGCATGGTTGTGTGCCGCCCTTTCACTAATTTGTTCAGTGGTCCGGATTCAGCGGATTTTCTGAGCATTCACAAGTTCTGTGGCTGGATAGCAAGTCTTCGATGGTTTTCGCTCTCAAGGAAAATCTGATTATTCATTTGCAACGCAAGCAAATCGCCCGGGTTATTCTATTGGCATTTTGTATTGTTGCGTATTCTGCATCGCTTTGGGCGCAGGGAGCAGCCAGGGGACCCGTTTTAGATGGTAAAGGGATCACTCCCATTCCGTTGAATCCGGAGTCTGAACAAGATATTCCGGCTCGTCTCAAGCGAGATATCATCTACATGCCGGATTCCGAAGGGAAGATCAGGCCGGTACCTCTGGATGTTACGATGGAGAAATATCTGGAATGGCTTGACCGGGAAGATGCTCTTACTAAAAAAGGCCTGCCGAGCAATGCCATTGAGAATCTCGTGTGTAAGGGCAACATCCAATATTCTGCTAACGGCGCCCCCTGGGCTTTTTTATCGTGTCAGTTGGAGATTGGTGTCCAGCGCTCCCCGCAGTGGCAATTTATATTGCTGGATATGAAAGAGGCGACGCTCGGCGGAATAACCGAAAAAAACAACTCAGCAAAAACTGAGGAGTTCCTGCTTACCCGGGAAGGGAAGAATAATCAGTGGGTCTTGTGGTATCGCAATCGCAATCAGATTAATGTTGTTCTCAGTCTTCTTGTTCCCGTGCAGGTAACAGGCGCCCAGAAACAACTAACTCTCTCGTTGCCAGCGGCTTCGCGAACAGAAATGCAGTTCCAGATTGATCACAAAGATGTCAAGCTTGACTTGAAAAGTAAGGGGTTTGATGCTGTTGAGCAAAATGATCAAGGGACACTACTGACGATTAAAGGTTTTAATCAGCTGGTTGATTTTGTCTGGTCTCCCCAGACCAGGCAGTCGGACATGCCCCCCGCTTATCAGGTCGACTCACAAATTTACGTCAGTCGCTCAAATGATTCAACTTCTATTCAGGCAACTCAAACAATCACCATGCAGCGGGGGAGTGTGGATAGTCTTAAAG
>WFOZ01000794.1 GCA_015487825.1 Planctomycetaceae bacterium | reverse complement strand
GATTTAAGCTGGATGCCCAAAAAGGAAACCGGGGCGGATCGTTTTCTGGAGCAGCACCCGGAATCTGACGGTCGGGGTGTCGTCGTGGCGATTTTCGATACCGGAGTTGATCCCGGTGCAGCCGGATTGCAAACCACGCCTGATGGTCGCCCGAAAGTCATCGACATGATTGATGGAACCGGTTCGGGCGATGTCCAGCTGGGCAAGAAGGTTAAGGCAGAAAAAGGTAAGCTGCTCGGTCTAACTGGTCGCGAATTGACAATCGATCCGAAGTGGAAAAATCCTACCGGCGAATATCGTCGTGGATTGAAAGCCGGGTACGATCTGTTTCCGGAAGATCTTGTTGCAACACTCAAAAAAGAACGCACCAAAGCCTTCAGGAAAAAAGAACGTGAACACCAGGCAGAACTGAAACGCAAGCTGGCGCAATGGGATACAGATCATCCGAAGCCGAACGCAGAACAGAAAAAAGAGCGGCTCGAACTGAAAGCACAAATTGATCTGCTTGATGAGATGATTAAAGCGTATTCAGATCCTGGACCGATTTACGATTGTCTCGTTTTTCACGATGGAGAGCATTTCCGGGCTGTGGTTGATATCGATGAAGATGGAAACCTGGCGGAAGAAATGGTGATGACTAACTTTCGTGTCGAACGAAAATTCAACACCTTTGCAGATCCGATCAATGTGAATTTTGGTGTTAATATTTATGAATCGGGGAAAGTTCTTTCGATTGTGACCGATACCGGTGCACATGGCACACACGTCGCCGGAATTGTATCTGCTTATTATCCAAACAAACCTCAATGGAATGGAGTCGCACCGGGCGCACAAATTGTTTCCGTGAAGATTGGCGATACCAGACTGGGCGGCATGGAAACCGGTCCTGGACTTGTTCGTGGTTTGAAAGCGGTACTCGATAATCATTGTGATTTAATCAACATGAGTTACGGCGAACCAACTTCGACTCCGAATTTCGGACGAGTCGC
Organism: Planctomycetaceae bacterium; assembly: GCA_015487825.1. Lineage (GTDB taxonomy): Bacteria > Planctomycetota > Planctomycetia > Planctomycetales > Planctomycetaceae > Rubinisphaera. The sequence continues at coordinate 1,384 of WFOZ01000794.1, read as the reverse complement.
CGAGTTGTATGCTGAAATTGTGCAGGAGCATGATGTTATTTTCGTCTCCAGCGCAGGAAATGCGGGGCCAGCTCTTTCGACGGTCGGCGGTCCGGGAGGAACAACTTCCGAATTGATCGGCGTCGGGGCTTATGTTTCGCCGGAAATGATGCGATCAGAATATTCGCTGCGTCAAAAATTACCCGGCCTGCCTTATACCTGGACTTCACGCGGTCCGACAGCCGATGGTGATCTCGGCGTGGATATTTTTGCTCCTGGCGGTGCGATTGCTCCTGTTCCGAACTGGACCCGACAGGCGAGCCAGCAGATGAACGGAACTTCGATGGCTTCGCCGAATGCGTGTGGTAACATCGCGTTAATGCTTTCTGCTGCCAAGCAAAAGAAGATTTCCTATACGCCCCATGCGGTGAGAAAGGCGATTCAGAATACAGCTGTTTCAGTGAAGGAAGCAGATGTTTTCGGTGCAGGCCCGGGTCTGCTTCAAGTCGATAAGGCCTGGGACTATCTGGTCGCTCACGCGGGCTCACATGCTCATCAGCTCAATTATAAACTCTCTGTTCCGGCGCTGCACAATGGACGCGGAATTTATTTGCGGGAACCACATCAGACAAAAGCTGCGACATCATTTCGGGTTTATGTTTCAGCCAAACTGAAAGAGAAAGCAACCATCAAGCAGCGACTTGCTGTTTCTGAAACGTTGACGATGAAGTCAACAGCCGATTGGGTGCAATGTGGGGATTTACTTCATCTCACCCACGGTGGTAACCGCTTTGAAATCCTTGTTGATCCGACTCAATTGAAGCCAGGCGTCCATTATGCGGAAGTGCAGGCGAGCGAAAAAGATCAGTCGGGCGGCCCGGTTTTCCGACTTCCTGTGACGGTTGTCATTGCCCATACAGAACAAAGTCAAAAATCTGATCACAAAGTACCTCAATGGGAAGAAGATTTCGATCCCGGAATTGTCCATCGAAAATTTATTGCCGTACCCGAAGGAGCCACCTGGTGTGAACTGGAAATGACGTTGACGCAAACAGCCGATGTTAAATTCTTCCGCATTCACACCATGCAGTTACTGGACGGGCATCAGTTTGAAGATGCGGAATCGGGGACTTATTACAAACTGGTTCCCGATGTAAAAACCGTTCATTCGTTCCCGGTCGTTCCCGGTCGTATGCTCGAAGTTGATCTGGCGCAGTATTGGTCGGTTTTGGGAAGAAGTCGTGTCAAATACCGATTGCAATTTCATGGCAGCGAGCCGGATAATCAGACAATCACATTAAGTACTGGACAGGGCGGCACAGATATCACATTAAGAAACGTTCTGCCGGCGGAAAAAATTTCCCCCAAGGGCACTCTGACTACATTACGACAGGTGATTTCGCCC
>WFOZ01000793.1 GCA_015487825.1 Planctomycetaceae bacterium | reverse complement strand
TTGGTCACATTTTTTGAAGCCAGACCAATCAGATGATGCCCAACTTCGGTCGAACCGGTGAATGTCACTTTGCGACAATTCGGGTTCTCGAACATCTCCTCACCAATTTCTTTAGAATTGCCGACAACAAGTTGAAAAACGCCTGCGGGCAGTTCTGCTTCGTGGATCGCTTCGGCCAGTAGCACAGAACTGAGCGGCGTTGCGCTGGCAGGTTTAAGAACCACAGGGCAACCTGCCGCAAATGCAGGAGCGACTTTTCTGACAGCAAGTACCAGCGGGAAATTCCACGGAGCGATCGCTCCAACAACCCCAACCGGTTGCCTGATCACCAGATGCCTCTTGCCGGGAGCCTGCGGTGGCACAACACGACCGTAGGATCGCCGGGCCTCTTCAGCAAACCACTGCAAATGATCGACCGTCATTCCGACTTCGCCACGACTTTGTGCGAGTGGCTTTCCATTTTCGAGAGTGATGACCTTCGCAATTTCCTCGGCTCGGCGTTCAATCGAATCGGCGATCTTTCGAAGATAAGCCCCTCGTTCTTTACCGGTCAATTTTTTCCAACCAGACCACGCAGCGTTAGCATCATCAATTGCCTGTCGTACTCCAGCACGATCAATAGTCGCAATCTGAGCAAACGCTTTTCCGGTTGCAGGGTTAATCACATCCAATGGTTCTCCGAGGGTTTGCCATTGGCCATTCAAATAAAGTGGTCGAACTTCAGACATTTAACTTCCTTTTTAATACGATGAATAACACTCGTTCCCAAGCTCCAGTTTGCAAACGTGCATCAAAGTAGGTTAGGCTTTCCAGCCTGACGAATGCGGTCTCCAAAAGGATTCTCCTTCGATGAACCAGCGAACTGAGTATGATTCCTCGAAAATTTTTCTCACCAATGTGCACCCCAATGTGTCAGGCTGGAAAGCCTAACTGGACAGCGCCAGGTTGACGATTAAAATTGACTAAACCTATTCATATAAAACAACTTACGGCGATGGGTGCCATGTCTACCTCGCGAAGCAGGGTAGACATGAATGCGGTGTCCATTCCAATGCGAACATGCTCACCCTGCTTCGCGATGTGAGCATGGCACCCGATATCCAAATCTAGAACCTGGCGCTGTCCAGCTAACCTACGATGATTCAAAATACCCTGCCAGTTTTACATAGCATTTAATAAATAAGAAACTGAAACAAGCAGGCCATCATGTGGTCAATTCATCCACGGACGCATCCATAAATTCCTTGTGCTTATCACCAATCCAATACCGTTCTCCCGCCAGGCACCAGATGAAATGCAACTCTTCTTCCTGGCTGAATACCGGATGGAAATTCAGCAGTGGAATTGTTGCTGCATCCATTGTGTCCATGCTGTGGACGAATGTTTTGTTTTTCTCATCTGCGTAAACTTCAATCGCTCCGCTTCCTTTTGTGAACAGGTAAACTTCTTCCTGATCGGTATGATTATGCGGCGGCCAGGCTCGGGTGTTTGGTTCGTAAATTGTGTAGCCGACCAGCAGTTTGTCTGCCGATTCGCTCACGTCAAACATCATGAAAACGTCTTTGCCATCAAGGTGGCGAATCCGAGATTCATCAGCACGAATTTCTTCCCATTTGGAATGAAATACTGCGTGCTGATTTTCTGCACTGGCTCTGCACACAGCCAGTAAACCTTCTTCTTCACTACTGCTGGCAATACGATAAGGGGTTGCCATCGGGATGTATAAAGTGTCGTAGTAAGATAGCTCGAACGATTCTCCATCCACTTCAACTTTTTGCTCACCTTGCAGACAGAACAGAATCGCTTCTTCTTTACGATGAAACAATTCGCCACTCGATCCACCTGGCGCAACACGATATGTGCCATAGCTGAGCATGTCGAGATTGCAGGTCTGAGGATTGCATTTTTCGTGATACTCAAACTGCCAGTCGTCTGCCTTGAGCAGGTGAGCCGGTTTAATCTGTTGCGTCATAACTGTTCATTCTTTGAATTGATAATGCCAGATTGGATCGGTTGGATAAATGGTGGAAGAAAGCGGAATAATCAGTGAAGAGAAAGAGATTCTTACCGGAGTCTCCCCAGAAAAGAGAAACCGCTACCGGCAAACTCCTGTAGATTGTCTCATGCCGGGATGCAAAAAACAACCCGGTCCGCCCGCGTCATTGCTGTTTCTGCAATCGCACCACGCTGCAGGCAAAACCTTACCCTGCGTTACTGTATCATGCCAGAATACCTTTAACAGCATGATTATCTGCAACACCGGTAATACGCAGGTCTAATCCCTGGAATGGAATCGTAAAGCGTCTGTGATCAATCCCCAGACAGTGCAGAATTGTTGCATTGAGTTCATGAATGTGAACAGGGTTTTCCAGAACGTTATAACTGAAATCATCAGTTTCGCCGTAGACAACCCCCGGCTTGATTCCGCCACCTGCCATCCAGATACAGAAGTTTTT
>WFOZ01000792.1 GCA_015487825.1 Planctomycetaceae bacterium | reverse complement strand
GATTAGTTGATAACGCTCAAGCCTCTTGGAATAATCGGGCATCTTTGGCTCTTTTGTACTCAATAATGAGTTAAAAAACAAAGTTCTTCACAACGCGGCTGACCTGCTTTTTCAGCCGTAACAAATAATATGTCATACAACGACGTAGAGAAGTTGCCCAACGAGAGAATATCTCCGAAAATTCGTGTCATGTGAAAAGGAACAGGCTGCTGGTAAGAAGGGGTGCCAGGAACTTCTATTTTCGTTGACAAACAGGATATTACCTGTTTTGTCTGAGTAGGTGAAGATCAGTACCTTACTCTTGTGCCTCTCTCGTGGTAGAAAACCGAAGTGGATCCCTGCTTTGGTTAGATCTGTAATAAATTGCCAATTTCAGGACGGGTTACGAATGACCAGATTGAAAATCAGGGTAATTCCATGCAGAGATGACTTGAACCAAAGCCTGTTGCTGCTTATGCTTACCGACTTGTAAAGAACCCTCTGCAAGAAAAAGATTACTGACACTAAACATTTGCAGACGGTTTGGGGTGGGGTTTGCGCACCTTCTCCTTACTCCATATTGCCTTTACGACAACCAGGCGATTTATCCTCAGCCATAAAGCTAATCGCATCCTCCTGCATATATAGCAGGGCGCGGATCTGTTTATATGGAATGAGTAAAGCTCATCGGGAACAGGCAGTTTGTTTAGTCTGTCCAGTCATTAAATTTAAGAGTAAGTAATTATGTCAAACGATCCAAAATTAGTAGCAGAACCTCGTGAAAGTGCAGGAACATCGTCCGCGCGTCGACTAAGAAAAATGGGACGAACTCCGGGGAATATTTACGGTCACAAGCAAGATGCGGTTGCGTTTTCCATCAAGTCTGATGTTTTAATTCCGATTCTGAAAACCGGCCACAAAGTTGTCGATTTTGAACTGGGTGGCAAAGAAGAAAAAGCGATCATCCAGGATGTGCAATGGGACACCTTCTCTAAGTATATACAGCATTTTGACTTACTAAGGGTCGATGCAGACGAGCGAGTTCATGTTGAAGTCGCCCTTTCCCTGAAAGGAACCTCTCCCGGAGTTCTCGGAGGAGGAATTTTGGAGCAACCTCGACATTCAATTCCGGTCGATTGTCCCGTCATTCGCCTGCCCGATAAAATTGAAGTCAAAATTGGTGCTTTGGAAATGGGAGAAAGCATTCACGTAAGTGACCTGGAACTTCCTCCCGAGGTAACTACTTCCCTTCCTCCGGGCGAAGTGCTGGTTCATATTGTTATTCCTAAAAAAGGTGTAGAGATCGAAGAAGGAGAGGAAGAGGAAACGCCGGCTGCAGAGTAATTTTCCTGAAGCAGACTGTTTTGCGCAAAGCGGATTTTTCACCTGAGCTTATTTCATGAAAGTAATCGTTGGTCTTGGAAATCCTGGAAAGCGGTATCAGGGGACCAGGCACAATATCGGTTTCGATGTTCTCAAGGAAATGGCATCGAGGCATCAGGCGGGTCCCTCCCAGTTGGCACACGAAGCAGAACTCAGGGAAATCAACCTTTGTGGCGAAAAGACCATTCTTTTAGCCCCACTGACGTATATGAATTTAAGTGGTCGCTCTGTCGGTTCACTGGTCCGGTTTTACAAGTTGCCTGCCGAGCAGGTAATCATCGTCTGTGACGACCTCAATCTTCCGCCTGGCAAACTGCGGTTTCGAGCCAGCGGGTCTTCGGGAGGACAAAAAGGGCTGAAAGATATTATCAATCACCTTGGAACACAGGATATTCCCAGATTGAGGGTTGGTATCGGACGAGCGGATGGAAAAATGGATACTTCCAGTTACGTTCTTCAAAAAATTGGAAAAGCGGAGCAGGAGGAGATGGCTCAGGCTGTCCAGCAGGCGGCGGATGGCCTTGAAGTCTGGGTCAAAGAGGGAATTGAGCCGGCAATGAATCGATTTAATGTGAATAAATAGCATTTTTCCTGCCTGATAACAGAACTGAAGTTGCTGGATCGGGTTCATTTTCACTTTACAGATTGAAATATCGGGTGATAAGTGGAAGAAAAGATGATTTTGGATGAAATGCAGCGTTGATAATTGTAAATATCTGCCAGAATGTTAGTCTAACAGTTTGATTGGCTCGATCTGGTTGCGGCTAATGGAATTTTTGCGCTGTGGAGAGCCTCAGCGTTTATTGATATTACGTGTTTGAAACTAAAGTACCTGATGCTGAAAATTCTTTTGAGTATCGGTTTTGATGGGGAGATGGAAGTTGGCACTTCGTAACTATGAAATTATGTTCCTGCTTGATAGCGGAAAGTTTGCAACGGATCCGGACGGCGTCACTTCCGAGGTCAATGTGATATTGGACAAGATCGGTGCGGAAGTTGTTGCTGCCCGTCCCTGGATGGATGGTAAGCTGGCTTACGAAATTGAAGGACACCGCAAAGGTCTGCACTACCTGGTTTACGCCCGGGCAGAAAGTGGGAATGTCCCAAAGCTGCAACGATTATGTAAGCTGAGCGATGTTGTTTTGCGACACCTGTGCATCCTTCCGCCAGACCAGTTGTTTGACTTAATGGCAGCGGCTTTGAGTGAACCTGAAGCGGCTCCGCCATCCGAAGACGATTCTGAAGGCAGTACAGATGACGCACCGGCGGAAAGTGAAACAACTGCCGAAAATTCCAGCACAGAAGAAACGGCTGTTT
>WFOZ01000791.1 GCA_015487825.1 Planctomycetaceae bacterium | reverse complement strand
ACTCTGTTTTACTTTTGCAGCCTAATACTGACAACATTCATCAGCAACCTGAAGCCAACAGGTACATAGGAATAGTCCTGGAATAACATCCCTATTTTAATGGATTCAATTTGTAGGGTGCGTCGTGACGCACCTTTTTCACCACATGAACAGGCTGGTGCGTCACGACGCACCCTACGATAAACCGGGAACTTATTTCGGGACTGTTCCATAAGTGACTGAGCCGGGCAATTGCATTTAATCAGCAAGCTGTTTGGCGGCATCTTTGGCTAGCTAATCTCATAGCGGTGTAAATTGAAGTGATCGCTTCCATGATTTACTTCCCTCTGCTTCTTCCCTGCTCTCTGAATTGCACTGAACTCTCTTCGCGACAGGAAAAGATTTCTATCCTTACTTCCCCTGTCCTCTGCAATGGGTAATTCCCATCTTTCCTGGCCTGTATCGCTCTTATTCAACCTTATTTCCTTTGATTTCGCAGCCTTCTGGTTCCCGAAGAGCCAGGACTTTTCGTTATTGAAGCTCAGCGATTCTGCTCTCGGGAAAGTTATTTTCACAAATTTTTACGAATTCTTCATTTTTTTTGACGAATCAATAACTGCTGCGCCATGACCTGGTAGATGAAACCATTACCCCTTTTTTCAGGAGATGAAAATGAAAAGCAGAATGTTTATCGTCGCTGTTACAACTATTATCGCACTTCAAACAGTCGGAGTGATCCCTGCAGTGGTCCCTGATTTGTCAACTAATAACGAGCACTCCAGCTACAGCAACAAGGTTTATGCTGATGATCTGGGAATGACTCAGGCAGAATTTGAAGCACTAATGGCTGTCTATTACGGAGCTGACAGTACAAATACCTATGGGATGACACCGGAAGAATATGATGCACTGATGACTCAGTATTATGGACCTGACACAACAGGAACTACTGATACTACCGGGACTCTCGGTTTAACTCAGGAAGAATACGATGCCCTGATGTTTGAGTACTATGGAGTTGAACCGACTACAACACCGGGTGGAATGACACAAGCGGAATATGAAGCTTTAATGAACCAATACTATGGCCCCTAACACCTGAAATTACTGCTTTGCATACGGCAGAACCTAAACTTTTTTGCAGTTCCACTTACTGCATAACAAGCTGAAAAAGTTCCAAGTTTAGGAAAAATAATGCCTGAAATCGTTAGCAAAATTTGTGAACCAGAGGAGTTGCTGTGTGTAATAACAGCAGCTCCTCTCGCAAACCGGCTGTAATCCATATTTCTGAAGCGTAATCCCCAGATGATCAGGCTGAGATATGGTAGAAATTATACCACCAATGGTATTGACATTTATTACAACGCAAACTACACATAAGTATAATCATATCTCTAGTAATGCGAAAGAAGAGTGGTTTATGGGCCGACAGCAAGTTGCTCATCTTCGCAGCGAAGAATCTTTAGAGCAATTTTTTTCACTGTGCGAAAAAACTGATCAGGTTTTTTTGAAGGCAGCCTGTGAGTGGCTGGGAAACCTTTTCGGTGCGGATGAAGTTTCGCTTATCTCAATATTTCCAAACAGTCACTTCTTTGAAAATTCATCGCATAGCAACCAAAGAAATGTCATAGAACAATGGAAACGCCAGGCACAGTTCAATCGACTCTCTTCTGTTGAAGATCCGAAAAAAATATACCGCAAGGAAGAAAAACATTCTTTCTATCCGGGGAATTCTGCCCGGTTTGTTTCCCCTTCTGAAGACAGCCTCCAGGCAACTTCTATCGAATTTACGAACCATGTAGCAGAGCCCCACGAAGGTTTTTCTGAACGCCGGTTATCTATTTCCACCACTGATGACTGGCCGCATGAGACCTACTATCTTTTAAGTTGGCTGGAGACTGGTGCCAAATCGGTTTCGAATTGTAGCTCTTCGGAGGATGGCAAATTCAGCTCTGTTCATACCTCTACGATACTGAAAAGGACGGCAGTAGAGCTCCCTCGGTTAATATATCGCAAGCAGAAAGAAGATGAGATCGCTGCATTCTATACGATCATCTCATCTATTCCCGATTCTGTTTTTGCCAAAGATCGGTCACTGAAATACTGTTTAATAAACGATGCCTTTTGCAAGCTGTTTGGCAAATCCCGAGAAGAAATCTTAGGAAAGACTGATGAAGATCTTTTCGGGCATCAGCAGACAGGCAGCAACGAACAAATTGACCAGAGAGTTCTTCGGGGTGAAACCATCCGGCAGGAAAAAACTGTCGAGTTACATAACTGCTTAAGATCGTTCCGAGAAATTGATGCTCCGGTACGGAATGAAACGGGAAGCGTAATCGGCTTATGTGGGATTACCCACGACATTAGTGATTTGAAAGAAATCGAATTGCAGCTTAAACAGGCAAATTCATTTCAGGAGGCGGTTATCAAAACAGCCGCTGAGGGAATTGGCGTCTGCGTTCCGATTTTCCAAGAGCCTAAACTGCGGTTTACAATCTGGAACGATCAATTAAAAGAACTGACCGGGTACTCTCTGGAGGAAATAAATCAGATCGATTGGATCCGAAATGGTATCAAGCATAAGCTTGGCCCGGAATTTATATTGAAGCGTATTGACCAGTTGATCCATGGAAAGCAGTTTCAGGAAGAAGAATTTGAAGTTGTCAGTAAACAGGGAGAGAAAAGGAAAGTTCTTGTTTCCAGTTCGCAAGTTGCCAATGGAAACGAGCAAAGTGCGATTGTTCTTTTAATCCATGATATTACTGTTCGTTCCCGCTTTCGGGAATCGCTGGAAGAGAGTCGGAGGCGGTACCATTTAGCAACCGGAAACGCCAAGATATCGGTCTGGGAGTGGAATCTACTAACGAATACTGTCGATGATGATGGAAATCTTTCACGAATTCTCGGATATCCTCAACAGGCCTTCACGAGTATAAAAACATGGATGCAATACATTCATCCCGATGATATCGGTCATACGCAACAACGGTACGAGGAATTTATCCGCGGCGATACCGAGAAGCTCTTTCTCGAAAAAAGAATGAAACATGCCAAAGGGCACTGGGTATGGATTGCTACACATGGTAGTTACATTTCGAACAATAACTCTTCTCGAGTAGCAATTGGTACCGATCTCGATATTACCGACCAAAAGGAGACAGCAGGTCGACTTGCTGATTTGCAGAAGGACCTTCTGCAAATCACTCGACTTTCAGCTGTTGGGGAAATTGCAGCCAGCCTTGCTCACGACATCACTCAACCGGTAACTGCTATATGCAACTATGCAGCTGCGGCACGACATCTGTTGAGCGTCTCGGAACAATCCATCCATCATACAACTGTTGCAGGTTTTTTAAAAAAAATTGAACAGTCATCAAAAACCGCAACAAATGTTCTCAAGGGAATACGCTCCTACATTCATGAAGCTGAAGGAGAACATTCACTGCAAACCCTGGGACAGATTGTGGATGATGTTCTGGAAGTCTCCTCCCCGGATATTCGTCACAGAAATATTCAATTGAACCGTATGAGTGATGGTGATGACATCTCTGTTTGTGTTGACCGAGCTCAGCTGATTCATGTTTTTCTAAACATCATCAATAATGCTTTTGAGGCATTGTCATCCGATAGTACAAACAAGCCTGTTATAACAATCAGAACATCATCTGAAAGGAACCATGGAGTTATAGCCATCGAGGATAATGGCCCTGGGTTTTCGCAAGAGCAGGCCCAGACAATATTTAAACCTTTTTATTCAACTAAAAAAGGAGGAATGGGACTTGGACTGGCGATCTGCAAAACACTTGTAGAATCTAATGCCGGTTCGATAACTACGGAGGTACATCCCGGGCAAGGAGCTGCTCTTATTATTCGACTGCCTAGAAAAAGGAGTAATCCCTAAAGGATGAACCAGTCAATCATATATATAATTGATGACCACGAAGATGGTCGCGAAGGGCTTCGAGCACTCCTTAATGCACATGGCTACCTTGTTGAATCTTTCAGTGACGCCGGTCAGTTTTTCGAAATAGACAAACGCATAGAAACAGGGTGCGTCATTACTGATTTTCGCATGGAAGATATAAACGGTCTGGAATTACTTACTCGATTGAAAAGTGAAAAAAGTCTTCTTCCCGTCATACTGGTTTCTGCCTACGCAACGGTCCCTGAAGCAGTCCAGATAATGAAGCATGGTGCACTCACCCTGCTGCAAAAACCGTATGAGGAAAAAGAAATCCTGGATGCTGTCGAACTGGCAATGAAGATTAATACCGAGCAGAGTGTTCAACAGACTCATCTGACGAAACTTCAATGCCAGTTTAATTCCCTCAGCGAAGAAGAGCTTCAGGTACTGGAACTCCTGATTTCCGGCGCATCCAGCAAACTGATCGCCTTTCAACTCGATATTAGCGCAAGAACAATTGACAGGAGAAGACAGTCAATTTTTAGCAAGTTAAAAGTGGACTCTATCGCGGAATTGACAATGCTCTATGTGGAATGGTCTCAAGTGGCTCAGAAAAAAACCAACCCAACGTAGTGCCTTGTCAGGTTTTAAATTGAGGGTTGAATTTTCATGGTTCGTGCTCCGTTGCCGCACTGTCATCTGACACCGACCCGAAATTTTCGTTTTAATAAAGCAGTACTCTGCACTACCGGACAAGAAACAATTCCAACACCCCAAAGATGCCCGCCTGAGCACTGTTCAAGAAATCCCTTGACTCGAATACGTGTGCGTATTTAGCCATATGGACACGAACATCCTAATAAGCATTTGGAGGAAATTGACGTATTTGCGACACATCTGTTGAAGATCATTCATCCGATATGTATGGGTAGCGATGAACAGATATTATTGAAAAGTACATCATGTAGGGGATATTGCCTACGGTCATGTGAGAAGACTCGAAGGCTTCACTGTTCATTGACAATTTCTCGTGCAGACTGGTCTGCACAATTCATCTTGAGAGGTGCAGTATAAGAGTTATTTTTCTTTTATAGAATCGCTCAGGTCTCTTTGCGCAGTGAGGGCAGTATTGTGTATCAACAGAGGCAGCCGAATTACGAAAATATTACGAATGGCTTCGAACATAATCGTGTCGAAGCATCTCATGCTGAGTCTACTCAGCGGGCTCAGGCGGATTCTCCAGGTGGAACAGTCTGTCTGCTGATTTTCAATCAGGCCATCGCAGAAGCTCTTTCCCAAAATTTGAATGCTTGTGGGCAAAAAGCGGTTGTGGTTAAGCCTGACGATGCAGAAACATTTCTTAAAGAAAACCGGAGTAATATTTCTCTGGCTGTGCTTGACCCCCGAATCAGCTCTCAGGGACCTCTGGTCTTTGTTGACCTGCTCAATCTTATTCAAATTCCATATGTTTTAATCGACAGCATTGTCCGGTCCATGTATCTGGCCAAGGCTCTTAAGGATAACGCCCGGGGCTACTTAACTTATGATTGCTCTTTGGAATCACTTTTAGATACAATTTCAAAAGTTGCCAGCGGCGATATCAAACATTACTGGTGCCCCAAAGCAGCCGAGATGATTGACTATTCCGGCAAGAAGCCAAAAGTTAAATCAGCAAATGCTCTCTCTTCGCTTACCGAGCGACAACTTGAAGTTTTGACTCACCTTGCAGAAGGA